>NZ_DJBB01000012.1:0-111719 GCF_002429865.1 Empedobacter sp. UBA5987 | reverse complement strand
CAAATCCTCTCGGTATTTGCGGTTGCAAAGGTAATACTTATTTTTTTAACTAACAAAATTTTATTTTAAAAAATTTAAAGTTTTTATTTCAATAAGTCAATTTACTTCGCAGCAAAATCACTCTCGTTATTTGCGGTCGCAAAGGTAAAACTTATTTCTAATTCAACAAAATTTATTTTTAAAAATTTTGTCGCTTGTTTTACTTTATGTCAACTACAATACTACTCGTCTTTCGTATTGGGATTGCAAATATACAACCCATTTTTCCGAACTTCCAAACACATTTTACATTTATTTTACTTTATATCCCTAACTAACTGTTATGACGGGAAATATTTTTTGAGAATTTTAGATTTGAGAAACTAGATAGTAGATTTTAGACCCGAAAACATCGTTTTTACTACACAAAATGATTAGATGTTTTGTTTTTATTACTTATAAATAAAAGTAAAATGTCTACTTTGTGGTTAACGACTCGGGAAAAGTTCCGATATTCATTAATAAAGTCGAGCTAAACTTTAGCTATATAATATATGATAGTTCTAATTACAGGTTCCTCAACAGGTTTTTACCTTCTCCCCTTCTGGCAAGAAGGAAGATTAGTTGTTAGTGGTAGTTTTTATTCATCGTTCCAATGTAGCTCAATTCTTTATTTTTTTTGTCTAACTGAAATAAAAATTGGAGTTGTACAACAGTTACCCTTGTTACATGCTGGCGCTTTTATAGAAATCTAATTTGTAAGTTCAGTTTGAAATAAAGTTTATCATTTTCTTTATAAATACTTCCGAAATCGTGTCTTGAACTACTTGCAGTTTCAAATTTTGTATTTGAATAAAGATAATCCTCAAATTCGTTTCGGTTGTAAATGTGATAACACAAAACTTCTCCATCTTCTTTTACGACTAAATATCCACCAGTTGCATCAAGTTGTCCAGTCCAGACTTTTGACGGCATCATTCCAAGTGCAATATCTGTTATAAATCGCTTGAATTTATACGTGTAAAAAGGATGATTATTCTCCAAATTAAAGTTTAAAGGATTTGTTTCAGAAACTGAATTTATTAATTCGATAGTTTTTGATAAACTTGAAGTAAAGAATTTTTTAAGTGTTTCCGAAACGATTTTGGGTAATGCAGAATCAACCAGAATTAAATTATTTCCAAAAATAGAACTTTCCGTTTTAATAAAATTTAAAGAACCACCTAACGAATAAATTTCTTCAATTCTATCTTTTATTTTACTTCTTGTATCAATTGAATTTATCAAATTGATTTGTTCTTCAGATAAGTTTATGTTTTCAATTTCGTAAATGAAATTAGTAGTTTTTCCAGCATTTAGTAAAGTAGAAGCTCCACCTAATTGTGATTTTATACTAAATCCTAATTCGGGATTCGTTCCAGTTCTTTGGTCGTGAATAACAATTTTAATATCGCTTTTAACTGAAGATTTAGCTTTAATTGATTGACTTTGATATGAATTAATAAATGTTTCAATTTGAGGAATTGAAAAAGTAGCATTTGTTTTTTCTTTTAACTTTTGTAAAAGTAAACTTGCATTTTCTTGAAAATTAGAGATTGAGATTCTAAATTCCTCTTCTCCATTTTTAATTAAAACAATATCGTTTTCATATGAAAACACGAAAGTTCCATTTGACTCATCTCTTAAAACTTTAATAATTGGAAATATTAATGATTCAATTTTATTTAAATCACTATCTCCAGCAAATAATTGTTTATCAGCAATAATTTTAAGAAGCGCATAAACTTCGCTCCATTCACCCTTATTTCCTGTTATCATTTAGTTTTCAGCATTAGTTTAATAATTTCGTTTGCAGTTGCTTGAATAGCTGGTACGGCAACGGAGTTACCGAACTGCTTGTAAGCAGATGCGTCAGCAACTGGAATAATGTAATTATCTGGAAAACCTTGTAATCTTGCCCATTCTCTTGGAGTCATTTTTCGGATTCCTTCTCGATTTACCTCACCTTTAATTTTGGTTGTTGGAGTGAAATCAGTAATTCTATGGTCTAAAACTAAATTTCTTTCACGTCCCATTCCGCCACAAACAACAGCGTTAGCTGTTTGATTATCTTTTATAATTTCGTAACCAAACCCGTTTCCTTTATTTTCGTGTCTTGCTTTGTGATTTACAAGAGTTTGAAGATATTGAGTTGAAAGATAATATTTTGTTTCAACTACATTTTCTTCCTTCACGTCTGCAAAA
Source organism: Empedobacter sp. UBA5987 (assembly GCF_002429865.1). Lineage (NCBI taxonomy): Bacteria > Pseudomonadati > Bacteroidota > Flavobacteriia > Flavobacteriales > Weeksellaceae > Empedobacter > Empedobacter sp. UBA5987. The sequence goes on along the minus strand of NZ_DJBB01000012.1, from coordinate 109,496 downwards.
GTTGAGTTTTGATTTGTTGGTTTTGGATAGCTGAAATTATCAATGCACAAATCTGGATGAAAACCAACAATATAAATACGTTCTCTATTTTGTGGAACTCCAAAATCTTTAGCGTTTACTATTTGAGGTTCTGGAACAAAATATCCTAAGTCGTTACGTAAAACATTTAAAATCGTTTCTAAAGTTTTTCCTTTGTCATGACTTCTTAAACCTTTCACGTTTTCTAAAAAGAATGCTTTTGGTTGTTTACGTTTGATGATTTCAGCAACATCAAAAAATAATGTTCCTCTTGTATCTTCAAATCCTCCACGTTTTCCAGCGATTGAAAATGCTTGACAAGGAAAACCAGCACAAAGTACATCAAAACCGTCTGGAATATATTGTTTTGTTTCTTCTTTTGTAATATCACCAAACGGAGTTTCTCCAAAATTGGCACGATATGTTTTTTGCGCTTGTTTGTCCCATTCGCTAGTAAATACACATTTCCCGCCAAGATTTTGTAAAGCCAAACGGAAACCACCAATTCCAGCAAATAAATCAATAAATTTGAATTTTGGTTTCTCAACTGGTTGGAATGGTACGTTTTCGTTATTGAAAAGTTCTAATTGAAAATTCTTTTCGGAAAAGTAATTTGTATAATCTTCTGAAACGTAATTTTTTAGAATTTCATTTGTATATTCAATAGCATCACTTTTATAAAATTGTGACACTCCGTTTTTATTGTTATGGAGATAATGAGTTATCACAGCATCTTTCACGTCAAAATTAATGATAGGATTTTTCCTATCATTTCTAATTTTATCAAGTGATATTTTTTCCAAAACTTTCATTAATTCAATTTCTCTATAATTGATTGCAATTTACAAAAAATAACCGATGATTTTAAGATTAGGGATTTATGCGTAAAGTTTGGATGCGCTTGCATGTAACGGGCCGCATATTGCCGAAGGCGGGGAAATCGAAGCCTAAAGTTTCGATTTTGCACCGAGGCGAGCCATAACGAATTTTTGTGAGTTAAATTTAAAAAACAAAAACGAATTTTATTCGTTTTTGGCGGAGATAGAAGTACGAACTTTGAATTTAGCACTTTAACCCCGCATTTTGCCAAACCCTTGTGCTTGTTGCACAACTCAAAAATAAAAAAAAATTCGGATCTTGTTGTATGCAAGGACGAAAAGAATTTACCCCACAATTATTTTACGAACTAAGCTTAGAGCGGTTAGTTCAACCGATAACTTTTATCGCCGTGTAAATCAAGCATTAGATTTACATTTTTTGTACAAATCCACTCAAAAATATTACGGCACTCAAGGTCAAGAAAGTATTCACAAACCATTGTACGATAAAATGCACGAAAAACTCACCAAAAACAAAGCGTATCACCGCAGATTAGTAAAGCGTCGAAGTGCTACAGTAGAACCCGTTTTAGGAACGTTGATTAACTTTTTTAACCTAAAACGAATCAACAGCAGAGGAATGTCACAAGCCAATAAACACGTTTTGATGTCAAGTTTATCTTACAACTTGAAGAAATACCTGCGCTTTATTTTCAAAACCCCGAGTGTTTTAGCCCAAGTTGTTTCCCTAAAACAAGGGAAATACAGCTTTTTACAAAAGTACTCCTTCACGACTTAAAAAATGCGTTTTTAAGCAAACCTAATATTACAATTTAGCATATTTCTTTAAAAACAAACCTCACTTAAAATGGCTTAAACGAGGTCAAATATTTTAAATTTTTATAAAAATTGGAGTTGTGCAACAGTTACCCTTGTTAGCCGTAGTTTTTTATTTTTCTAGTTTTGTTTTTAGCGATTCTAACAGTCGTTTTTCAAAATCTCCAATGATACTTTTCGCCCAAAAGTTGGCATAAAAATTCATTTTCGATTCAATTTTATAGTCGCAATTAAGAATTATCTTCGTTTTTGTTTCAGAAATATATTCAAGTGAGTAATTGATGTTTTCAAAATTGAAATAATTACTTTTAAGTAAATGCTGATCGGTTGGTGTTTCTCTTAATTGAGATTTGGACAGATCTATTTTGAAATTGACAAATTCATTTTCTTTAATTTCTGATACATATTCATAAAGTTTCAAGTCATCTGTAAAATGTCCAATTCTGTACATTTGATTTTCGTTTGTCAAAATTTCTGAATTGACAGGTCGTGGAATACCAATTTTTTGATAAAATCCATTCTTGTATTCATCATCAGATATTGTTGGAACTGACAATAAATTAGGGAATATTTCGGCTTTATTTTTATTAATTATTATTTCAGATGAAACGCTGTAAACTTCTTCTTTATTCGGAATTAAGTTTTCAATTGGATTTAACAATAGTGGAATTAAAATAATTGAATAAAGTTTTTTATCTTTTATTCTGTCTTTGACGAAAGCACCAAGCAAAAGACCAATTACTCCAGCAACCAGTAAAAAAGGAAGTCCAATAATTAACAAACACACTAAATCTTCAATTCTTGTAATTAATGCTGCAATTAAAAATAGAATAATGGTAATAATTGGATAGAAGAATAATTTAGCTTTTGATTTGTAAATTTCATTTGAGGAGAAAAGTATCGGAAATAAACCAATAACTATTGGAGTTACCCAAAGAAAACTAATACTGTAAATATTGTAATAATCTTCAAAAATTTCGTTGTCTCCTAAAATTCGAATTATCAGTCCGTAAATTACACCTAAGAATATGCCTAAATATTGAGATTTCTGTTTCATACGGGATTTTGGTAAAATTACGGCTAACTCTCAAATATACGCAACTTTCTATAAAAACCAAATAAAAAGTAAAATAGACGCTATTTACTGAAAGTGAGTAAATTAAATAAGCTAATTAATTGCGTATTTAGAATTGTTTATGGATTTTTTTTATGTGATTTTAAATTCAAATAAAGTTTTACATTAACAAATAAGAGTATTCTGAAATTATAATTGGCCATAAAAACATATAAAAATCGAGTGAATTTTCTTTTATATTTTTTAGACTATCAAACATATTTTTCCAACCTTGAGTTCCAGTCAATATTGAAATGAAAGTAAAATACCCTACGATACTTAAAAATAGAACTAATATTTTTAGTCATAATTTTGATTTAAGTTTCGTGAAAAATCAGCTACATCCTCAAGCTTACTCGCTACTTAAAGGCAGGATGAAGGCAGGATAAAGGCAACATAGTGGCAGTAGAGAGGCAGTAGAGTGTATACAATACTTTTTTTGGATGGTTGGAGTTGAACAAAAAAATGGTGGCTCATTGCGCGCGAGGTTTATATTTTCACTGCATGGAATGATTAGGCGGTGACGATTTGCTGAATCAAGCAAATGGGCAGCGGCTACTTTTGGGTTATGGACTCGGGAAAGGTTTCGCGAAGCGAAATAAATTAGTAAAAAAAAGAAAGGCTACCCAAAATGGATAACCTTATTACTTGTTATATTCTTATTCTGAAAAATTATTTATATAACCGAGTACGTATCATAGGATTGGAAATTGTACTACAATTTTTTAATTTTTATTTTAAAATATTGTGTATCTCCATAAGTACATCCTTGACATTTAGTAACTACTTTTAAATATAAACTATCTACAGCACTATATTCTGATTATAATTTTTTTTTTATTGAATTGAACAAATATAAACTATATAAATCAATCATTTATGCTCTCTCTCTTTAAAAGATGCATTTTTTAGATACTCAACTTGCTGACAAACAACAGCTTACCTATTTTTTTCAAAAAAAACTGAATCATTAAATCGATTTGAATAAACAAGTTATAACAGGATCAGTTTATCCTAATTATTACATCTGTATTTTACCTTTCTAAATAAAAAAATATCAAATCAATTAAAATAATAAAATCAAATCACTTCAGCGACAACGAATGTACTACCACCTATATAAATCATATCATTCACAGAAGCATTATTTTTGGCTGCAAGTAATGCTTTTTCTACAGAATCGAAAAAATGTTTGTCCTGTATATCTTCTGGAATTATTTGATACAGCTCATCAATATCATATTTACGTGGAACATTTGGTTGACAAAAATAATAAGTTGCCTTTTTTGGAAAAAACTGAAGAATTGACAAAACATCTTTATCATTCACAAATCCTAAAACTAAATGTAATTGATTGTACGCTTGTTCATTTATTTGTTTCGAAACTTCTGCTAAACCATGCGGATTGTGCGCTGTATCTGCAACAATTAATGGATGTTGTCCTAAAATATCCCAACGTCCGCGTAAATTTGTATTCTTTACAACATTCAATAAGCCATTTGTAATATTTTCAGAAGAAATTGTCCAACCTTGTTTTTGCAATTGTTCAATAGCGGTTAAAACGGTACGTTTATTTTTGATTTGATAAGAACCTTTCAAATCTGAAGGTAAATCTTGAAAATGTTTTTCTTCTGCAAAAATGATTTCAGCATTTCTATCTTTTGCAACTTGCTCAAAAACTGGTTTTGTCTCGGCTGTTGTTTCACCAATTACAACCGCAGTATTTGGTTTGATTATTCCAGCTTTTTCAAATGCAATTTTGTCCAATGTATCACCCAAAAATTGTGTATGGTCTAAACCAATGTTCGTAATCACAGAAAGTTCTGGTAAAATAATATTAGTTGAATCTAATCGTCCGCCCAAACCAGTTTCTATAATTGCGATATCTACATTTTGTTGTGCAAAATATTCGAAAGCCATCGCAATTGCTATTTCGAAAAAAGACGCTTTTTGATCGATGATTTTTTTTTCATGTTTACTTACAAAGTCAATCACAAATTCTTCATCAGCCATTGCTCCATTTACACGAATTCGTTCGCGAAAATCTTTGAGATGTGGAGAAGTTGTTAAACCTGTTTTGTACCCCGCTTCCTGAAAAATAGAAGCCAACATATGAGACGTACTTCCTTTACCATTTGTTCCTGCAATATGAACAGTTTTAAATTTAGTTTGAGGATTTCCCATATATTCGCATAAAGCTGTAATATTTGTTAAATCTGCTTTCATTGCTGATGCTCCAACACGTTGAAACATTGGTAAATTAGAAAATAACCAATCAATGGTTTCTTGATACGTTCTCATTTGTACAAAAATTTTACACGAAGTTACGGAATCATCTTCAAAAAAAAATCGAATTTCTCCGAAGAAAAATTCGATTCTATTATTTATGAATTGACTATTCTTAATCTGAATAATCTTGTTTTGTTGTTAATAATATTTTTAAAACAATAAATCCAACAATAGCAGCTGTTAACGAAGCTACTAAAATCATCAATTTCGCTTCATTTATATAGCTTGGGTCTTTGAAAGCTAACATCGAAACGAAAATGGACATTGTAAATCCAATTCCTCCCAAAATTCCAACTCCAAAAACTCGTTTGAAATTGACTGCTGTAGGTAATTCACACAATCCTAATTTAACCGCAATCCATGTAAATAATGTAATTCCGACTGGTTTTCCTACAACTAATCCTAAGAAAATCCCCGAAGCTAAAGGAATACTAAAATGCGCTAATCCTCCACCATCTATTGTAATTGCGGTATTTGCCAAAGCAAATAATGGTAGAATAATAAATGCTACTGGAATATGTAAAGCATGTTCCATTTTAGCTGAAAGTGATTTAGAATCGTCCTTATCAAATGGGATTGTAAATGCAACCAAAACTCCCGCAATTGTAGCGTGAATACCCGAATGCAACATAAACCACCAAACAGCAATCCCTCCAATGATATAAGGAATCATTGATTTTATTTTTAATTTATTTAAAGCGAAAAGACCTAACAAAATAGCAATTGCAATTCCGAATTGTGTAAAATCTAAAGGCAATTCAGGATTTGGATAAAATAATGCAATCACGACAATTGCTCCTAAATCGTCAATCACAGCTAATGCCGTTAAAAAAACTTTAAGAGACAATGGAACTCTATTCCCTAACATTGTAATAATTGCTACAGCAAACGCAATATCAGTCGCCATTGGAATACCAAAGCCATGTATGGTATCTGTTCCTTTGTTTGTTAAAAAGAATATAAAAGCTGGAATTAACATTCCTCCCAAAGCTGCAAAAACAGGTAAAATTGCTTTTTTTGTATTAGACAATTCACCTACAAAAACTTCGCGTTTTAATTCTAATCCAATTAAGAAAAAGAAAATAGCCATTAATCCATCGTTGATCCAATGTGCAAAAGAATGCCCGAATAGATCCAAATGCCAAAGGCTTTGGTAAGAATCAGCAAACATTGAATTGGCAACAATTAACGAAAATAGTGTACAGAAAATTAAAGTAATTCCGCCAGAAGTTTGGCTATGAATAAATTTTTGAAATAGTTTAGAAACAATCATTTTATTTTTTTTAATTTGGTAAAAATAATGAACTCGTTTTTAACCGCCTAATCTAAACGAAACAATAAGACCTAAATTATCATTTATATAATCTTTAAAATACTTTTTTGATACCAATTGCTAAAATTAAACATCTTTTCGATGATAAAAACGAATATGAAAGGTAAAATCAGCAAGAAATAATTATGAGATTGAATGATAAAAAAACTGCAAAACACTAAAAATCTAATATGTTCTAAATAAGGTACCCATCTTTTTTGTTCTAATTGTGCACCAATATTTATTAATGTTATCAAGACAAATGCAACGAAGAAACCTTTGGTTAAATTATCAAATTGATCAAAATAATATGTTAGAATACTCATCGCAAAAAACGATAAAATCAATTGTAAATTAATATAACCTTTGTATTTGAAATGATAACTATTCACTTTATTCTTAGACATCCATTTCTTTTCAATAATTGGTCTTATTTCCTGATCCATAACCGCTGGACTACCAAAATATATTGTCAATTTTTCTTTAATAGATGATTTTCTTCGAGCAGCTTCATACAACTCTAAATAATAATGAAAATGTTGCCACAAAAAACTGTAACTATTGATAGGATGAGTTAATCCATATCTTGGTTTTTCTTCTTCTTTCTGAAAAGTACCAAATAATTTGTCCCAAAAAACAAATACATCTCCATAATTTTTGTCCAAATATTTTTCGTCAGAAGCATGATGAACACCATGAAGAGAAGGCGTTATAAAAATATATTCAAGCCATTTTTGTTTCTCCAAAATCTGCGTATGCGTAAAAAAAGAATACACGCCATGAATCACTAAAATGGTCATTACTAAGTTTGGATGAAAACCAATAAAAGGCAAAATACACCAAAAAACATTGCGAACAATTGCTTGCAAAGTCGTGATACGAGCCGCAACCGTGAAATTGAATTCTTCGGATTGATGATGCACAATATGGGCTCCCCAAAAAATATTGACTTCATGTCCCAAACGATGATACCAATACCAAACAAAATCTGTCGCTAAAAGCATCACAACCCAAATCCACCAAGCATTTGAAATATCTAAAAGACGATAATTTTCGTAAATCCAAACATACAAATTGTAAAAACTTACCGTAATAAAAAGATTCAATAATCGTTCTGCAATTCCTATTGAAATATTAGAAACCGAACTTTCATATTTGTAGATATTCTTTAATTTCTTCTTTTTAACAACTACATATTCAAGCCATAAAAAAAGAAAAAAAGCTGGTAAAGCAAAAGCTAAATACTCGGGATGATTCATTTTTAAGCACTTAAAAATTGATTAATATGTTGATTAAAAAGTATCGGCTGCTCCATCATCGGCACATGACCACAATGATCGATATAAGCTAATTTTGCATTAGGTAAATGTGCAAAAAACTCTTCAGCAACATCTGGCGGTGTCACAATATCTTGTTTTCCCCAAACTAACAAAACTGGCTGATCTATTTTATGTAAAAGATGTTTCAAATTTTGTCGCTTTGCATCTCGCGCAATCGAAATTATAGACAAAGCTTTTGTAGGCGTATTAGCGGTCGAAAAAACATCATCTACCAATTCTTTTGTAACAACATTTTTTGTTTCAAAAACTTCTTCTACCTTATTTTTGATATACTCATAATCTCGCACACGTACAAAAGAAGCTTGTAAATTGTTTTCATATAAACCAGAACTTCCTGCTAAAATCAATTTATCAACCAAATTTGGATGCGCCAACGCATATAACAACGCAATATGTCCACCCAAAGAATTTCCAATTAATATTGGATTTTCAATTTTATTGGATTTAATATAATTTTCTAGAAATTGAACTAAATTTTGAAGTGAATTTCTTTTGAAATGAGTAGAAAATAAAGGAAAAGTTGGTGTATAAACATTGTAATTTTCTTCAAGATTCTTGATAACATTTCCCCAATTACTAAGGCTTCCAAATAAGCCATGAAGTAAAATAACATCTTTATTTTTCGAATATTTCATATCGCATTTATTCTTTGTTACCGAACAAATGTAAATAAAATATTTTTAAACTCTATTAATTATATAGATTTTATAGATTATATATAATTCCAGACGAATGGTCTTTGCTCGCTCCTGTTACAGATGCCAAACAATTTATTTCGTTATGAACACGTCGATATCCAAGGAATGCAAAAATTAAAGCTTCTTTAAAATCAATTAAATTATCAGTTGGAATGATGATTTCAACAGTTGATAATTCTCGTAAACGATTGATAAAAAATGAATTTCGAACTCCTCCTCCAGTTATCAACACATTGTTGATATCGTATAAAGCAAAGGTATTTTTAATTTGAATTACGAAATGCTCCACACAACTTCTCAGTTTATCTTCGGTAGGAATATCGTACTTATCAACAATTGTTAAAAACTCATTCGTTACCCATTCAAAACCTAATGATTTTGGGAAAGGTTGATGATAAAAATTCAGAAGGTTCAATTCTCCAACTAATGTAGTATTAATATATCCTTGTTCTGCTAATTCTCCATTTTTATCATATTCAAACCCGAGTTGTTTGGCATAATGATTCAAAACAATATTAATCGGACAAATATCAAACGCAATTCGTTTTCCATTTCTATTCATCGAAATATTCGAAAAACCTCCAAGGTTTAAACATGCATCATAGTTAGAAAATAATAATTCGTCTCCAATCGGAACCAAAGGGGCTCCTTGTCCTCCTAAAATAACGTCTTGTGTTCTGAAATCACACACCACTTTTTGTTGACAACGCGACGCTATTGCTGCACCGTTTCCTATTTGCAAAGTGAATGATTTCTGCGGTTGATGAAAAATAGTTTGCCCGTGAGATGCAACAAAATCTACTTTTCCAATCTTATTTTTATGAATAAATTCTTTTACTTTCTCCCCAAGAAAATAACCAAACTCTACATCTAATTGACATAAATCTATTGCCGAATATTGAAAAGCTTCTGTTAGTTTTTTTCGCCAATCAGATGAATAATCTATAGTTTCGGCAAGTAAAATTTCGAAATGTTGGTTATCATCAAATCGGACATAGCAAATATCCAAACCATCTAACGAAGTTCCAGACATTAAACCAATGCAAAAAGTAGGGTTTTTCATGCTGTAAATTTAATGAGAGAAATTGATAGTTTATTGGTTTAGAAATTAGAAATTTTGAAGAACTTAGAAAACTATTTTCATTTTTTCCTTGATGAAAAAACGAAACAAAAAAATCAAGACCTCAATAAATCGGCTAAAAATGATTCATTCTACGCGAAAAGATTTAAAAACCTATCGGTTAAATCTTTTTATCGCTTCGAATTTCTTCATTTTTTTACGCCTTTTTATTGAAAGGTCATTTGAAATTCCTTTGAATAAGTAAATTGGTTTTCAATTATTAATAAGGTATGATTCTGAAAAAAGTATAAATATTATTACTCAAAACTCAGAACTTATTACTCACAACTCGAGATGCGTTAGGGATAGGAGTGGAAATCCTTTGCGTGGAACGAAGCGATAGCGGAGTTACAAAGCAAAGATTGCAACGAATAGCCCGCCCGAAGGGAACGCCCAAATAATTAGAAAAATTGTTTTGATAATTCTTAGGTTATTGCGAATATATCAGTTAGAAATTCTAATGATAAAAGCTTATATTTGAAACACAATTAATACAAACAAAACATGGCACAAGATGTAATCTTCGATTTGATTGAAGAAGAAAAAGAAAGACAACTGAATGGAATTGAATTAATCGCGTCAGAAAACTTTGTTTCGGACAATGTAATGCGCGCGATGGGTTCTGTTTTAACAAATAAATATGCAGAAGGTTATCCTGGAAAGCGCTACTACGGTGGTTGCGAAGTTGTAGACGAAGTGGAAACTATTGCAATTGATCGTTTGAAAGCGTTGTTTAATGCGGAGTATGCAAACGTGCAACCTCACTCAGGATCTCAGGCAAATGCAGCTGTTTACTTAGCATGTTTGAAGCCAGGAGACAAGATCTTAGGATTCGATTTATCGCACGGAGGGCACTTAACTCACGGTTCTCCTGTTAATTTTTCTGGGTTAACTTACCAAACTTCTTTCTATGGAGTGGACAAAGAGACGGGAAGAATTGACTACGAAGCTATGGCAGAAACTGCTCGTAAAGAGAAGCCTCAAATGATAATTTGTGGTGCTTCGGCATATTCAAGAGACATAGATTATGCTAAATTTCGAGAGGTAGCTGATGAAGTTGGTGCTTTGTTATTAGCTGATATCTCGCATCCTGCTGGGTTAATCGCCCGCGGAATCTTAAACGATCCTATGCCTCATTGTCATATCGTAACGACGACAACTCACAAAACTTTACGTGGTCCTCGTGGTGGAGTCATTATGATGGGGAAAGATTTTGAGAACCCTTGGGGAGCAAAAACTCCTAAAGGTGAAGTGAAAATGATGTCTCAAATCTTGAACGGAGCAGTGTTCCCTGGTACACAAGGTGGGCCTTTGGAGCATGTAATCGCGTCTAAAGCTGTTGCTTTTGAAGAGGCTTTATCTGATGGTTATATGGACTATATTGTACAAGTTGTGAAGAATGCTAAGGCTTTAGCTGCGGCATTGGTTGCAAAAGGTTATGACATTGTTTCCGGAGGTACAGATAATCACTGTATGTTGATCGACTTACGTAACAAAGGTATTTCTGGGAAACAAGCAGAAAACGCTTTAGTTTCGGCAGAAATCACTTGTAACAAAAACATGGTTCCTTTCGATGATAAATCTCCTTTCGTTACATCGGGGATTCGTTTAGGTACGGCTGCTGTAACAACTCGTGGGTTGGTTGAAGCAGATATGCAAACTGTTACTGACTTGATTGACGAAGTATTAATGAATATTGATAACGAAGAAATCATTGATGGAGTTGCAGATCGTGTAAACGAGTTCATGTCTTCTCGCCCATTATTTCAAATGAAATAAGTAGAAACTAAGTTTCGATTATAACAATAGAAAAGTCCTGAGCATTGCTTAGGACTTTTTGTTTGATATAAAACGTCGAGACATTTTACCTAAAACCTCCTTAGGTTTTAGGTAAAATCACTTGACGTTTTTATTGAAATGTCTTGAGGAAATAATTTATTTCATTCTAACTTATAATAAGATTGAACTAATAAGAATTCTAATTAGATATATGATTACACAAATTATCATCCTGAATAAAGTAATAACTAAGTAGAAGTATTTCTTCAATACATATGTTAAAGAATAATTATTCAAAAGTGTTTTATAGATTTTTATTCCGAATGATAAATATAATTGTTAGAATCTATTAAAAGTTTTATTACTTCTTTATAATCTAAAGTAAACATTATAAAAAAAGCAACTTCGAGATGAAGTTGCTTTTCTATTTAAAATAATATAAGTCTTTGTTCTTACGCATTCAATGCTTCTGCACCACCAACGATCTCTAAGATCTCGTTTGTAATAGCAGCTTGACGAGCTTTGTTGTATTGAATTTTCAATCCTTTTTGTAATTCGCTTGCGTTGTCTGTTGCTTTATGCATTGCAGTCATACGTGCACCATGTTCAGAAGCGTTAGCATCTAATACGGCTTTGAATAATTGCGTTTTCAACGTTTGAGGGATTAAGTCTCTTAAAATTTCTTCTTTCGAAGGGTTGAAGATATAATCTAACTCTGCTGAATTGTTTGCTTCTTCTTCAGTTTTCTCTAAAACGACTGGTAAAAATTGTTCGTCTTGTACAATTTGAACAGCTGCATTTTGAAATTGATTGTAGATAATTCTGATTTGATCAAAGTTACCTGCAGTAAATTTCTCTACTAAATCGTCTGCAATTTCAGCTACATCTGCAAAATTTAAATTATCCCAAATGCTTGATGCATTTTTATAGATAGTTTGTGTTTTACTAAAAGTATCATTAGCTTTTTTACCAATTGCTAAAATCTCTACGTGTTTACTTGCTAATTCGCCAGCTAATAACGCATTTACTTTTTTGATGATGCTTGAGTTGTATCCTCCACATAAACCTCTATTTGAGTTAATAACGACTAAAAGTACTTTATTAACTTCGCGCTCTTCTGTTAATGCACCTCCTACTTCAGCTTCTAAAGTAGAACTTACATTTTCTAAAAGTTCACGTAATTTGTCTGCATAAGGACGTAACTGAACAATATTATCCGTAGCTTTCTTTAATTTTGCAGCAGAAACTAATTTCATAGCACTAGTAATCTGCATAGTAGAACCTACAGAAGTAATACGGTTACGTATATCTTTTAAATTTGGCATAAAATTCTGTTTGAAATGAAGGATAAATAAAAGCTTAAAAACTAATTTCTAAGCTTTTATTTTATTTTTATTAATATTTTGATGTTGTTTCTGTAACAACTTTCTTCAATACCTCTATAATTTCATCTGTCCATTTTCCTAAACGGATAGATGTTAAAGTATCAGCATATTTGTTTTTCATTAAATCAACAAAATCTGCTTGCCATTCTCTAACTTTATTTACAGGAACGTTTCTTAATAAACCGTTAGTACCTGCAAATATAATTGCTACTTGTTCTTCTACTGGAATTGGAGAGTTAACAGCTTGTTTTAATAACTCTACGTTACGCTCACCTTTACCAATAACACTCATTGTAGCTGCATCTAAATCAGATCCAAATTTAGCGAAAGCTTCTAACTCACGGTATTGAGCTTGATCTAATTTTAATGTACCTGATACTTTTTTCATTGGTTTTGTTTGTGCAGAACCACCAACACGAGATACAGAGATACCTACGTTGATCGCTGGACGAACACCTGAGTTGAATAAATCAGACTCTAAGAAGATTTGTCCATCTGTAATCGAAATTACGTTTGTTGGGATATATGCAGAAACGTCACCAGCTTGAGTTTCGATAATTGGTAAAGCAGTTAAAGAACCACCACCTTTTACGATACCTTTCATAGATTCTGGTAAATCATTCATTTGAGATGCAATTGCATCATCTTTGATTACTTTTGCAGCACGCTCTAATAAACGAGAGTGTAAGTAGAAAACGTCTCCAGGATATGCTTCACGTCCTGGTGGGCGACGTAATAATAAAGATACCTCACGGTAAGCAACAGCTTGTTTAGATAAATCATCATAAACAATTAATGCTGGACGACCAGAGTCACGGAAAAATTCACCAATAGCAGCACCAGACATTGGAGCATAAACTTGCATTGGAGCAGGATCAGATGCATTTGCAGCAACTACTACTGTATATTTATCTGCACCGTGGTCTTGTAATGTTTTCATGATTCCTGCAACTGTAGAACCTTTTTGTCCTACTGCAACATAGATACAGAAAACTGTTTCACCTCTATCGTAAAACTCTTTTTGATTTAAGATTGCATCTAAAGCAACAGAAGTTTTACCTGTTTGACGGTCACCGATGATTAACTCACGTTGTCCACGTCCAATTGGAATCATAGAGTCAATAGAAACGATACCTGTTTGTAATGGTTCGTTTACTGGTTGACGGTATAAAACTCCAGGAGCTTTACGCTCGATAGGCATTTCATATAATTGTCCTTCGATTGGTCCTTTACCATCGATAGGATTTCCTAACATATCTACAACACGTCCTAACATTCCTTCTCCTACGTTAATAGAAGCAATTCTGTTTGTACGTTTTACTGAGTCCCCTTCTTTAATTCCTTTTGAAGGTCCGAAAAGTACAATACCTACGTTATCTTCTTCAAGGTTTTGTACCATTCCTTCTAATCCGTTTGAGAATTCTACTAATTCTCCGTATTGAGCATTGTCTAACCCGTAAACGCGAGCAATACCATCCCCAACAGTTAGAACGGTTCCAACTTCTGCTAATTCAACTGCTGAATCAAAGCTAGATAGTTGTTGTTTTAATATAGCTGAAACTTCAGCTGGATTTATTTCTGGCATTTCTGAAATATTTAAAATTTAGGAATGTATTTTTATTTTGAAAAATCTTTTTTTAATGTAGCTAATTTTGTTTTGATTGATGAATCAATTTGAGTATTACCTATTTTCAAGATAAAACCACCGATTAAAGATACATCAATTTTATTTACTACATTTACTTGACTACCTGCTGCTAAAGTTTGTTTTGCTTTTGCAACAATGTTATCTATTGTTTTTTGATCTAACTGAACAGCTGAAGTAATTTCTGCTGTTACAATATTATTTGCAAGATTATAATTTGCAATGAACTGATCTGCTATTTTAGACAAGATATTTTCTCGTCCTTGTTTTACAACTAATGAAATAAATGTGTTCGTTGTTTTAGAAAAAGATTTAAAAATTTCTTTTAAAACAACTTCTTTTTTACTCGCTTCAATAATTGGAGAATTTAAAAATGATTTTAGATCATCACTCTCTTTAATTATTTTGCACACATCATTCATTTCAGCATATACAACATCTGCTTGATTAGTTTCATTAGCAAATTGCATCAAACTCTTAGCGTATCTTTGTGCTGCTCTGAATCCTGCCATGTTTAGTTAAATTTAACTTGATCAATAACATTATTAACTAAGTCTTCTTGAGCAGTTTTATCTGCTAATTCTTTCGTTAATATTTTTTCAGCAATTTCAATAGATAACTGTCCAACTTGATTTTTGATATCTGCCATAGCTGATACTTTTTCATTTTGGATAGCTGCTTTTGCGTTCTCAATTAATTTGTTAGCTTCTACAGATGCAGAATTTTTCGCCTCGTTGATGATATTTTCTTTCATTTCACGCGCTTCTTTTAAGATTGCATCACGTTCAGCACGAGCTTCTTTCATGATTTTCTCGTTTTGAGCGTTTAATAAAGCCATCTCTTCTTTCGCTTTTTTAGCTGCGTTTAATGCATCCTCGATAGATTGTTCTCTTTCTTTAACTGCAGATAGAATTGGTTTCCAAGCTAATGATCTTAACAATACTAATAAGATGATAAATACGACCGCAGTCCAAAAAATAAGACCAACTGAAGGTGTAATTAAATCCATTGTGTGTATGTATTAAATTTTATTTTCTAATTAATTTTTTAATGAATTAGCTTCAACAACCAACCGTTATTGAAGCTAATTTTAATTCAAATATTATCCGTTACCTAATAACGCAACTACGATACCAAATAAACCTGCACCCTCGATTAAGGCTGCTGCGATAATCATAGCTGTTTGAATTTTTGAAGCCGCTTCTGGTTGTCTAGCGATTCCTTCCATAGCTGATCCACCGATTTTACCGATACCTAAACCAACTCCTAAAACTGCTAAACCAGCTCCGATTGCTGCAATACTTCCTGTCATGATAATTGTATTTAATTATTAAAAAATTATTTTTATATTTCTTTGTTCTTAATGATGATCGTGTTCTGCTACTGCTGTTCCTATGAACAATGAAACTAACATAGTAAACACAAATGCTTGTAATGCCGCTACTAATAATTCTAAACAGTAGATAAATAATGCTAAAGGAATAGATCCACCTGCCATAGCTTCTGTTTGGAAAATAAAGATTAATGAAATTAACGACATAATAATGATGTGACCTGCTGTAATATTCGCAAATAAACGAATCATTAAAGCGAAAGGTTTCGTAATAATACCAACTAATTCGATTGGTGCTAAGATAATTTTTACTGGAACTGGTACTCCTGGCATCCATAACATATGTCCCCAGTAATCTTTATTTCCTGAAAAATTAATTACGATTAAAGCAATTAAAGCTAATACAAATGTTACTGCAATATTTCCTGTTACGTTTGCTGCACCTGGTAATAATCCTAATAAATTATTAATCCAAATAAAGAAGAATAACGTTAATAAATATGGCATGTATTTCGCATATTTCTTTTTACCAATATTAGGAATTGCTACTTCATCACGAACAAATAAAATAATTGGTTCTATAAATGATGCAATACCTTTAGGGACTAAATTTCCTTTTTTGTAGCTCGATGCAACAGCAGAGAAAATTAGAATTAATAAAACAAAAGATAAAAGCATTGAAGCTACATTTTTTGTAATAGAAAAATCTAAGGGTTTTTCATTCTGTAAATGAATAGCACCTTTCTCATCAACATGAGGCTCTATAGAACCTTCAGCATCAGTTTTGTATATCTTTTCATGAAAATTAATATAATAATTCCCATTACTTTCTACAACCTTTTCGTTGTGATGGAATTTAGAAGACATAAATACATTCAATCCATTGTTATCCCATAAGATAACTGGTAATGGAATTGAAACACTTTTCTCTCCTTCTCCCCAAAAATGCCAATCGTGTGCATCTGCTATATGGTGCATAATTACTGGCACCGGGTTAAATGTAGATTCACCAGACTTAACTTTAGCAGCTTCCTCGTGGTTTTTTGTCTCCTCACTTTTAACTAACTCTTCGAACGTTTTTGGTAACCCTTCATGATGAACTTCTGCTGAAGCAAATCCAATATTAAAAAGTAATAAAAACGCTAATAACGCTGAAAATTTCATGTATAATTCCTTTGTTTCTAAATTGCGTGCAAAATTATAGTAAATTAACCACTTACCAAAGTCAAATGCTAAAAATCATTAAACTTTTTTTAACTTTAAATTAATTAAGCGAATAAACACTAAAACTTCGGCTAGCAAAATTACAAAATAACTTATAATTAATTGCACAACATTTGATTTAATTTGTTCATTCACAACAATCAATGCTAATACAATTGCCATCTTCGCTATCATCCCTCCCATAAAGGCAAAACCAACATATTCTGGAAATTTTATCTTCACAAAACAACCAACTTGCAAAATCATTAATGTAATTAATCCAATTATTAAATACATTTTTGGAACAATTAGCGGATTTTCGCTAAAATTATAATGCTCAACAATTGCGTAATGAATACCACAAAAAATTGCAACCATTGCAATAAAAGAAAGTGCTAAAAGAATAAATTTCTTAATCATTAAAATTATTTTTTTGGTAATTGCTTCAACATCAAATATAATCCTGCAAAAACTCCCAGCAAAGATAAGCCAGCCGTCCATAATGGCTTGTCTGTTTCCATTTTTTTATCCAAAAAAGTTCCTAACCAAGCAAATAACGCAATCGTTACCGCCATCTGTATTCCCGTCGCAGAAAACTTTAAATATTGATTTACACCTTCGGACTTTCGTTCTTCTTTCATAAGTTTTATGTAATTTTGCAAAAAATTATTTCGTGGTAAAGATAGGAAACATAGAATTACCAGACTTCCCTTTATTGCTTGCACCGATGGAAGATGTGAGTGATCCGCCATTTCGTCGCCTATGCAAAATGCATGGAGCAGACTTGATGTATACAGAATTTATTTCTTCTGAAGGATTGATTCGTGATGCAATAAAAAGTCGTCAAAAATTAGATATTTTTGATTACGAACGTCCTATTGGTATTCAAATTTTTGGTGGAGACGAAGAAGCCATGGCAATGTCAGCTAAAATTGTAGAGACAGTTCAACCTGATATTGTTGACATCAACTTTGGATGTCCTGTAAAAAAGGTTGTTTGTAAAGGCGCTGGAGCTGGTGTATTAAAAGATATAGATTTAATGGTACGTTTAACAAAATCTGTTGTTGAAAGTACACATTTACCAGTTACTGTAAAAACGCGTTTGGGTTGGGATTCTGACTCGATCAACATTTATGAAGTTGCAGAACGTTTGCAAGAAACAGGTATCAAAGCTTTGTCAATTCACGGTCGAACACGTACACAAATGTATAAAGGAAATGCAGACTGGGAACCGATTGCAAAAGTAAAAGCTAATCCAAATATCGAAATTCCAATTTTTGGAAACGGAGATATAGATTCGCCTCAAAAAGCAATAGAATACAAAGAAAAATACGGTGTAGACGGTGTAATGATTGGTCGTGCGGCGATTGGTTACCCTTGGATTTTCGAGCAAATTAAACATTATCGAGAAACAGGTGAATTGTTACCAGAACCAACAATTGTAGAACGAATGGAAGCGGCTAAAAACCACTTAAATTGGGCGATTGATTGGAAAGGTGAACGTACAGGAATTTTAGAAACACGTATGCATTATACCAATTATTTCAAAGGAATTCCAAATTTCAAACCTTATCGCACAAAATTAGTTACACAAGATAATTTGGTTGATTTGGAAGCTACTTTCAAAGAAATTGAAGAAGAATTTATTCCGAAATTAGAAGAAATTTAATCGTTAGAAATAATTCATCTCTATAAAAAAATCCACCAATTACTTGGTGGATTTTTCATTTAAACTTGAGACTATAATTAATTACAATTATCTACAAGCAACACTTCTTCTGGATTCAGCATATCATATTTCATCAATACAACTTCGTCCACGTCTGCTCTAGATCGTAAAGTAACTTCGTAAACTTCATCATTCACAGGATATTGTATAGTTGCTTTCGGACGTTTAAATGTTCCGCTAGTTTCCACAACAACACCTTCTACACATTTCCCTGTTTTAGCTAATTGATCTTCTAATTGACTTTTCGAATATTGACTAAATCCGAATGCTGCAAGACCTAAAACTGCAATGACGATATAAAAATATTTTTTCATAGAATTAAAATTTAATGTTTCGTATTAGTTTTGTTTGAAACAAATTTAGATTCAATTCTATCGTTATAAAATCCCTATTATTAGCTAATTTTTAGTTTCGTGTTTGGTTTTCAGTGCATAAAGTGCAAAAGTTCCCAACCAATGACTCCCCATATAATCATCGTTCGAAATATTATTGAACGAGTAATTGAAATGATGATTTGCCCAATCATTCATATAATTTAACTCTGGTAATTTTGCAGAAATTTGATACAAAGCCGTTGCACGACTAAAATTCAAACCATCCAAATGAACCAATTGCCCATCCGTACGATCCGAAACAATTCCAGGTTTTAGCTCATGTTTTTTATCAAACAATTGTGGTAAAAATGATCTCAACCATTTTTTATATTCATCATGAGGATGAATTTTAGACATCAACAAAGCCTCTTCCAAACAAGCCGAAAGAAAATCTGATCCACTTGGTTCGAAAGCAATATTGCAACTTTTATCTTTTAAATAAAGACGATTTCCATTATCAGTAATCACTTTTTCGAATGTTTTATCATTCACAGAACGTGCATAATCTATCGCTAAACTCAAACCAAACGCCGTATTATCATGCGTTCCTGTACGAATTGGATAAACTAATTTCGGCAAATATTCTTTGTATCGAACAATAATCAAATCACTCAAAGGTTTCAGATTTTTTGCCCAAACTTGCGCATCTTTATCTTGCCAATTATTCAATTCCATTTGCAATTGTAACAACCAAGCCCAACCATAAGTACGCTCGAAATTCTTGTTATTTTTATCATTGAAAAAGGTCATTTCGACCGCAACATTTTCTGCTGTAATCAATTGATTTAACTCATTTCTAACCTGATTATTTTGATCCAATTCAGGAAAATCTTTCATCAATTTCACAATCGACCAAAATCCATGAACAGAAGAATGCCAATCAAAACAACCATAAAAAATTGGACGCAATTGCTTTGGCGTTTTCAAATCCTGATCACTTCCCAAAACATTTCCTAGTTTATTCGGATACTCAGTCTTGATACAATGCGTTGGTAATTCAAATATTTTTTTGGCTTGATCTAATTGTAATTCTTGCGCAAATGCAGTTGTCGTTAGTAAAGTTGTTAAATAGAGTAATTTTTTCATCAAAATGTTTTTACCAAATTACTAATTTTTATTCGAGTCCAGGAATTTTTTCAATTCTTCTTTTGTTTGTAAACTTTCAGGAAAATTTTTCAGATTTTGTTCAAAAAACTGTTTTGCTAAATCCGTTTTCTTTTGTTTTACCAGATAATTTGCAACATTGTTGATATACGTTTCTGTTGGTTGAAAAGAATAATTCAACTTTCTAGAAATCGATTCAAACGAATCTTTTACCAAATTTGGTTGATTCGGAATCTCTTTAATATTCACACGATAACCATCAAACTGCCAAAGCAAATAATCAATCGAGCCAATCATTGGAACCGAACCATGTTATTCGCCAACATATTGTTTGTAATGATAATTCAACGATTTATTCTTTGATAATTTCAAACGTTCATCCACCTTTTTTATGCTTTGATAATGATCGCGTAAATGATTTGTATTTTGACTTTCTCCGACTTGCGTAATCATCAAAAATCGATTCTCGAAAGAATGATTTTCTAAGTTTTGATAAAGATTCAATAATTCTTTGTCATTAAACCAAATACTTGGATCGTGCGCAACATATCCATTGAAAGTTTTGGGGTGATTGTACAAGGTTTTCAACGCAAAATAGCCACCCAAAGAATGTCCAATTAACAAACGAAAATCATTCACACGATAATTTTTCTGCATAAAAGGAAACAATTCAGTTTGAATAAAATTGAGGAAATTAACATCATTCACATGTGTAAAATCTTTTGTTCGATCACCATTTTTATTTGTAATTCCAACAATAATCGATTCGGGCATTTCCGGATAAAAACCAGATTGAAATTTAGAAACTACGCCTGTTAAAATGTAAAATTAGATTCGGCATCTAACACATAAATCACTGGATAATTTACTTTTTGAAGTTTATTATTGGTATACGACTCGGGAAGATTCACCCAAATTTCTCGTTCAGTATTTAAGATTTTAGAATTTATTTTTTGAATTTCACCAATTGATAATTTTTCTTGCGAAAAACCGATTTGAAAGAAAATCAAACAAAATAAAAGTAGGAATTTTTTCATGTATAAAATTTTCCTAAAAATAGCTATTTAGAATTATTCTACACAAATGATTTTGGACAGAAAAAACGACCTCATCATGAAGTCGTTTTTCTGTATAATTTGTATTTTTTTAACTAAAAATATTCCATTTCAAGCCAAGTTGAAATTTGAAATCTCGGTACGGAACATTTGGTGCTGCAAAATAATCAGGTTGTTTTGTAAACGACGCATTGATATGCTCACCACGAATGTAAAAACGCATATTACGAACCTTGAAATTGATAAAAACATCCAAAATAGGATAACCACCAATCTCTTGTATACTTGCTGGATCTTGCAATGCAAATTCGTTCAGAATTGGGATGTAACGCAAACCATTGTATTTCGTAAAATATGTTGCATTAATACCAGCTTGTAATTGAGCATTCTTATTGAATAATTCTCCTTGCCAATACAATGTTTCACGAATTAAGAAATCTGGCAAAGGCATATATTCTTCGTTTTTCGTTACTTTTTGATATTGCGCTGTCGAAACCAAATTAATCTTTCCGAAACGTAAATGATTTTCACCTTTTATCTTGAAATAATTAATATTATCCGTCAATTGTTTATAAACCAACAATTCGTTTAAATATACTTTATTGTCAATATTATAAATTGAGGCTTCTAAGGTTGTATTAACTTTATCTAACTTTAACTTTGCAAAAATATTTTGAACATTTTCTGTTTCAAATTTATTAACGTAGTTAAAATTATTAAAGAAACTTTGATTGTAAACTGCATTCAACGAAGGAAGTTTTGACTGAATAACCGCTCCAGCACTCAATGTATAACCTTCTATAGGCGTCACATCTAAAACCGCATCTACATTGTAAACACTTTTGTAATTATCAGATTGCAGATATTCAACATTTCCGTAAAGTTTCAATTTTTCATTCCAATCAAAATCCACTTTTCCAAGAACTCCAAAAAGATTTTCCTCTATTTGCTTTGGAACTGCAATAATCGTCATGGCTTGATCAGCAAAAACGCGCAAATTCTGGAATTTAACACCAGCCTCTATCTTCACACGATCTGTCCACTGAAAACCAGCAGTTGTCGTATTGGATAAATCTGTAAAACTCTTTTTACTTCTATAATCCATTCCTGTAATAATCGATGTAGAATATAAAGTTCCGTTTGGTGACGTATCCTCGTAGCGATATTTTTGTTTTTCGTACGAAAATTTATTCTTCAATTCGATTGGATTATAAAAAGTTGAATCTTTTATATTCATCTTTTTTAAGATTCCGTACGAAGCATTCAATTCAATTCGACGTGCATCAAACTCAGATTTTGCTGTTTGTGAATTCACGGGAATATTACGAACATTCGTCATTCTGCGCTCATCTTGTAAAATAAAATCGTTGATATCCTCTATTCCACCGTTCTCATTATTTTTCAGATTTTGTGCTGCATAGTTCCACCACAATTTGAAACGTTCCGATTTTGTTTTATAATTTGATGAAAAAACGAAGGTATTATTCTGCGCTTTTTCGTTCTTGTAACGACCTTCGGAAATTAATCCACGATAATGAAACGTATAATTGAATTGCTTGTTGATATTATGCGAAAATGTCGAAGACAAAAAGTTACCTTCTTTTACACCATTCTCGTAAATAAACTCAGTATATGGCGTTTTGACATCATAATATTTGATATCATTTGCGTAATAATAGTTGTATTTTTTACCAGTTGGTAACATCGACGGATTGAATGGTGTATTTTGATACTCCAAATCCACCACTACACCTCCAACATTCGGGAAAAATAATTTTCCAAACGCATCTTTGCGAATAAAATTTTGATTATAATAGTTTTTGATACTTAATGTCGTATCCAATACTTCTGGTTTTCTACCATTTGTCCAAAACTTATAATCGTCAATTTTGGTTTTATAATATGTAACCGAATCATTTGTTGATGATCCTTTTAATGGTTTTAAAACTTTTATCGAATCCTCTTGAGCCTGTGCTACAATAGCTCCTAATAAAAATAAACCAATGATTGTTTTTTTCATCCTGTTGAATAAATCCTTACAAAAGTAATCTAAAATTGAGAGATACAAAAAAACCCACTTATTTCTAAGTGGGCAAATGTTATAAAAATGTTTAATTCGTTAGTTTATTACCAGCCTGGATATTGCTTCACCTCAGGAGCTCTATCTAATTCTCCAATTGGAATAGGAAAAACAAACAACTTATCATTTGCAGAAACTTCGCAAATATTTCCATTACAATTTGAAGTTTTAACAATAGGCAAATTATTTCTTTTTAAATCATAAAACCTCAGTCCTTCTCCAATAAATTCTTTTTGTTTCTCAGTTAAAATATCAGTAATAATATCATCTCCTTTATAAACTGAACTTTTTCTTGTTAATGCAAACTCGTTTAATAAAGTTAATGCTTCAGACTTTCTTCCTAACTTCGCTAGCGCTTCCATTTTAATGAATAATAGTTCAGTCATACGAAATACTTTTACATTTGCTGTATTAGCCCCTTCAGATGTTGACTGAGGAACCTTTTTTAACCAAACACCTTTTGGATCATCTACAGTAGGAGCTTGAGCTGTTTGAAACAAAGAAAGTCGTACATCTTTAGTACTATTCATAGTATTGTATAAAGATGTTCTCATCATCAACCTTCTTTTAGATGCATTGAAGGTATAATACTGACCAGGATGAGTATTAATTCCTAAATTAGATATAGATGTTTGAGAAATTTCAAAAATTGTTTCTGGTTGATTTTCTAACAAACTTATTTCTTTTGAAGTAAAATAATTAACTAAACCACTAGCTTCTATCATTGAAAAATTTGATGATGACTTTAAAATATCATCAACTAAATCAATTGATTTTTGATAGTCTCCAGACTTACCTCTAGTTAAATATACTTTAGACAACAAATACTTTCCTGCAGTTGCACTTAAATAAATTTTATCCTGACGACTTGAATTAGCCATCCCTTCAATTCCTTCGGTTAAATCTCTAATAATAAAATCATATACTTCATCGATAGTTGACCTACCAACTGTTTTTTGAGGATCGTAAATATCATTTTTAATAGGAATACCATACTCTTGATTAACACCAGATGTAGGATTTGGAGAAAAACCTTGTACAAGGTAGAACATTGCTAATGCTCTTGCTATTTTAGCCTCTCCTTTCAAACTTAAGACATTAACATTTATCGGAACATTTGTATCATTCAATACTAAATTGGCTTGCTGAACGACCTCATATAAACCTCTATATTGTCCAAATGGAGAATTACCTGAATGCCACGCAAAAGCAGCAGTATTAACATAGGCTATATCTCCTGCAGCATTCGATACAAAAATATTATCTGATAATAGTTCTCCTTGTATTAAAATATCTGCTCCAAAATTAGATCCACTCCCTAATTTTGGATAAATACCTTGCACAACCTGAGCCATTTGATCTTCGTTCTTTAAATTACCATCATAGACATCCCCTATCTCAGGTATAAGATCAAGTCTATCCTCACTACAAGAACTCAATAGAATAGGTACAATAAATAATAATCTATAAATATGTTTTTTCATTTTTTTATTTTTTAAAAGTCAATAGAAATACCTAATGATACACTTTTCATAATAGGAGATGTGTAATCATACATTCCCTTTCCATAAGCACCTCCTGCTGCATTTGAATTAGACTCAGGATCAAAAGTTAAGTCTTTATCAAAAACATAAATCCATAAGTTTGTACCTTTTGCATAAATTGTGAAATTATCTATACCCGTACTTTTCTTAAAGAGATCATTAAAACTATATGCAAATTTTATATCTTTTAATCGAATATGATCTCCTTTTCTCAACCAACGAGTAGAAGGCTCATAAGATCCTGTTGTGTTGAATAACATTTGTTTTGGATTATCTGCTTTTGTATTTGTTTCTGTCCAAGAGTTATATAAAACATCTTTAGTTTGATTATAATAAATGCTATTACCATCACTTGTAACATAATTCTGCCAACGATTCATGACAGAAAACTTGAACTGTCCTGTAAAGAATACAGAAAGAGTAAAGCCTTTATATGTGAAATCATTTTTTAAACTTGCTAAATATTTTGGAAATGGAGAATCTTTTTGCCAAATTCTACTTGCTTGACTATATTTACTAGCATTATCTAAAATAACTTTTTCAGTTCTTGATTCATCCTTCCAGATAGTTCCATACCCTGTTGCTTCATCTACTCCAGCCCATTCATAAGTATAATATTGTAAGTATTCTTTACCTACACTAAGAGCTCTTAAACTTGATCTATCTATTTGATCAGGATTTGCAAGTTTTGTAACTTTATTTTTATTATAAGAAGCATTTCCATAAATATTCCATCTAAAATGTTCTCCATTTACAGGTAAATAATTAAAACTCAACTCAATTCCTCTATTCGTTATTTCTCCAATATTAGTCAAAAAACTTCCTGGACTTCCATTTTGAGGTGCTATTGGAGTAGTATATATAGCAGATGCTGTTTTTCTTTGATAAGCATCTACTGAAAGTGTTAATTTATCTTTAATAAAACCAAAATCTAGACCTACATTAAACTGTTTACTTACTTCCCAAGCTAAATTATCATTCTTAGCATTACTTAAATAAATTGTAGCATCATCTCCTGTATAACTACTTATTCCTAACAAATTCAATGAATTATACACACTTCCCCATGAGTCCGCATATGGAATATTCCCTATTTCACCATAATTCGCTCTTAAAATCAACTTACTAAAGGGTGATGAATCCCAGTCTTTTGTTACATTCCAAGACCCTCCTACAGACCAAAATACTCCAGATTTTTTAAACTTTCCTAATGTCGAATTTGAATCTCTTCTTAACTGAGCAGAAAATGTATACTTCCCATCCAAAATATAATTTAATCTTGAAAAGTACGAGATTTGAGTCCATTTTAATACATCTTCATCTGCACTTCTTCTTTCTGTTCCATATGTTAAAAAAGGTCTAGGTTCTGATAATTTACCTACAGATGCTGACGAAATTGTATAATTATGCTCTTGATACTCCATTCCTACATAGGCTTGAATATCATGTCTATCATTCACTTTTTTTCTAAAACTAACAGAATTTTGCCAGTTCCAATCAAAAATATTTGTAAAGGATTGCTGAACTACTCCTCCATATGTTAATCCATCTGCAATACGAGGATCCCAGTACATTTTCTCTTCTAATTTCTGACTTTGTGCTCCAAATAAAGAATACAAATAGAAATCTTTAGCAAACTGCCACTCTCCATTAACGGATCCTAAAAAAGTTTCAATACGACCTTTAGTAAAATCCATCTCCTGAATAGCTAGAGGATTAAAATTACTATTACTAGGTCCTAAATTATCTTGATTATAAGTACCATCTGCATTATATGCTGGATAAATTGGAGATATATACCAATTCGTTAACCAAGGATTTCTATAAGCTCCACCATCATCTATAGAATTTCGTTTAACATTTGTATAATTAACATTTAATCCAAAAGTAAATTTATCTTCTATTTTATGATCAATTGCAGTACTTAAACTCATTCTATCAAAATATGAATTTAAAATCAAAGGATTATTCTCGTAATAAGAAGCTCCAAATCTATAAGAAGTATTCTCTCCTCCTCCTGTCATTGCAAAATTATAAGTCTTAACAGAAGCTGTATTACGTTGAACACGTTTCTGCCAATTTTCATCTGTCACTCCATCATAACTAACAAGAGTTGAAAAAGCCTTTACAGCATCATCCATCGAAGTAAATGATCCTGAATTATATTCCATCAATCCTCCCCACTTAATATATTCAGAAGCACTCATCCATTCTTGCTTATCATAAGCAATAGACTGAAATGCCATATCAGTACCTATATTAAATCTTGTCTTTTGATTATATTTTCCCCTTTTTGTAGTTACAACAATAACTCCATTTGCTCCCCGTGCTCCATACAGAGCTGTAGCTGAAGCATCCTTCAAAACTGCAACAGATTCTATCATATTAGGATCAATAGCTGCTAATGGATTCCATGATTCCATTAAACCTGCATTATCTGAACCTTTACCTACAACAATCCCATCAATTACATATAAGGGATTAGGCGTTCCAATCAAAGAACCTACCCCTCTAATTGTAATAATATTTGTAGATCCAGGATCTCCAGAGTTAGTAGAAAAAACAAGCCCAGATACTCGTCCATTCAACACTTCATCTATTGAAGCAGTTGGAGCTAATTCAAAATCTTCTTTTTTTACAATATCATAAGCTCCAATTTTTTGAGCTGCATCCATCTTGATTCCTCCTACTAAAGTAACAGTATTTAATTCAATACTACTAGATGCTTTTGTAATAAACTTCACATCTCCCAATGTTGTAGAAGTAACTTTTATCGTTTTTTCTTCTCCATTAGAGTCAATAATTTTTAATGTATCACCAACTTTTGCATCTACATTGAAGTTTCCGTTTCCATCAGTAAAAACCGAAGTTCCTGTTCTTGTAACAATAACCTCAGCTTCTTCCATTGGAAAACCATTTGAGTCTTTTAAAACTCCTTTTACTTGGGCATAAGCTAAACCTCCCATCAAAAACATTGATAGAATACCCAAAGAAGTAAACCTTCTCCTCATATTATGTTAATTTTTAGTGCTAATTATAACAAATATGATAAATAAATACTTATAATGCAAATATTTTGTTAAATTTTATTTAAACAAAACAAAAAAACCACTTATTTCTAAGTGGCTTAATTATAATACTATATTAATTTTAACTTATTTTAAAAACTAAAAGTAGTACCATCAGCGCCGTCTTTTAGTTGGATACCTAATGCACTTAATTGATCACGAATCTGATCTGATAAAGCCCAATTTTTATCCACACGTGCTTGATTACGCATTTCGATTAGCATTTTTACAACACCATCTAATTTGTCAGAACTTTCGTTTACAGCTTCTGTATCTAAACCTAAAACATCATGAACAAAACCATTCATAATCGCTTTTAAACGTTCTAAATCTTCTGCTGTAATATTCTCGAAACTATCTTTGATTGAATTAATCATTTTTACTGCCTCAAATAAATGTGCGATCAATATTGGCGTATTGAAATCATCATCCATTGCGGTGTATAATTTCGCTTCTAATTCATCAATATTAACGGTAGAAGTTTTCTTTGGTGTAATTGTTTCTAATGTTTTTAATGCTTCAACCAAACGATTATATCCTTTTTCTGAAGCTAACATTGCATCATTCGAAATATCTAAAACACTGCGATAATGCGCTTGTAAGAAACAAAAACGTACAACAGCAGGATGAAATGGTTTTTCGAAGAAATCATTTTCACCATTCACTAATTGCATTGGCAAAATGTAATTTCCAGTCGATTTGCTCATACGCTGACCATTCATCGTCAACATATTTGCATGCATCCAATATTTTACTGGTTCGTGACCGTTAGAACCTTTTGCTTGCGCAATTTCACATTCGTGGTGAGGAAATTTAAGATCCATTCCACCTCCGTGAATATCGAAATAATCGCCAAGATATTTTGTACTCATCACTGTACATTCTAAGTGCCAACCAGGAAAACCATCTCCCCAAGGTGAAGCCCAACGCATAATGTGAGCAGGCGAAGCATTTTTCCAAAGTGCAAAATCCACAGGATTTTTCTTTTCTCCTTGTCCGTCTAAATCTCTTGTATTATTGATTAACTCTTCGATGTTACGGTTACTCAATTCACCATAATCAAGTCCTTTTTTGTTATATGCTTCTACATCAAAATAAACTGATCCGTTTACTTCATAAGCAAATCCTAAATCAATTAATTTCTCCGCTAAAGCAATTTGTTCTAAAATATGACCCGTTGCTGTAGGCTCGATTGTTGGAGGTAATAAATTAAATTTCTCTAGAACTTTATGAAAATCAACCGTATATTTCTGTACGATTTCCATTGGTTCTAATTTCTCTAATTTAGATTGTTTTACAAAACGATCATTTTCTACATTTCCATCATCTGTTAAATGCCCAGCATCAGTAATATTACGAACGTAACGAACTTTGTAACCCAAAAATTTTAGGTAACGATAAATCATATCAAATGACATAAACGTACGTACATTCCCAAGATGCACATTACTGTAAACGGTAGGTCCACAAACATACATTCCAACATTATCTTGATTAATTGGTTCGAACGTTTCTTTCTGTCCCGTTAAGGAATTATGTAATTTTAATTGATTTTCTTTTACCATTTTATAGGATTTATATTTTAAACATTAAAAGTAGTTTTCATTCCGATGTACGAAATAAACTCTTTTCTTAATTGCTCATTATCTTTAAATGCTCCACCGTATTCGGCAGTAACTGTACTTGATTCGATATCTTTGATTCCGCGCGAATTTACACACAAATGTTTCGCATCAATAATACATGCTACATCGTCTGTACCTAACGCTTCTTGCATTGCTTTCACAATTTGCATTGTCAAACGCTCTTGTACTTGCGGACGTTTTGCATAATATTCTACAATACGATTCATTTTAGACAATCCGATTACTTTCCCTTTCGAGATGTAACCTACATGTGCACGTCCAACAATTGGTAAAAAGTGATGCTCGCAAGTCGAATAAACCACGATATCCTTTTCAACCAACATTTGATTGTAGTTATATTTATTTTCGAAAGTTGACATTCCAGGCTTACGCTCTGGCAATAAACCACCAAAAATCTCTTTTACGAACATTTTCGCAACACGTTTTGGCGTTCCTTTCAAACTATCATCTGTTAAATCTAAGCCTAAAGTTTCCATGATGTTACGGAAATCCGCTTCTATCTTTTCCACTTTTTCTTCAGCAGACAACTCAAAGGCATCAGCTCTCAAAGGCGTTTCTAAGTTTGCTGAAATATGGTCGTCCCCCATTTCGTCATGAAGATGTTTATCACACATTACATAAAAATTTTAGCAAATTTATAAAAGATAGTGTTATAAAACCTTATCAAATCTCAATTTATTACATCTGAAATGATTTCTATCTTTTATCAAATCAATGAAAAGATTATCTTTGAAGTATCACAAATTCGAAAAAATGATCAAGAAAACTTACGGTATCGATTTTCTTTCGTTCGAGGATTACAAAGGAATCAAAGAAGGAAACATCGAAATTGAACTTAATGAAGCGAGTAAACAACAAATCTTAAAATCGCAACAAAACGTTGCTAAAATAGTTGCTTCTGGTCAAACAGTTTATGGAATTAACACTGGTTTTGGACCACTTTGCGACACTAAAATTTCGGAAGAAGAAACGCGTCAACTTCAACATAATTTATTAATCAGTCATGCGGTTGGTGTTGGAAATCCAATCAAGAAAGAAATTTCTAAAACCATGTTAATTGCAAAAGCACATGCTTTATCAAAAGGATATTCTGGTGTGACTTTAGATGTTGTGGAACGAATTTTATTAATGGTCGAAAAAGATATTATTCCGGTCGTTCCTGAAAAAGGATCTGTTGGAGCATCTGGAGATTTAGCGCCATTATCACATTTATTTTTACCATTAATTGGTGAAGGAAAAGTTTGGGATGGCGATACAATTGTTTCGACAAAAGAAGCTTTGGCTAAACATAATTTACAACCTTTACATCTTTCTGCAAAAGAAGGTTTAGGGTTAATCAACGGAACACAATTCATTTTATCTCATGCGTTAAATGGCTTAGAAAAATTCGAATATTTATTGAATTTAGCTGACGTTGCGGGTGCTTTATCATTAGAAGCTTACGAAGGTTCTCCCCGTCCATTCGAAGAAGAATTACATCAAGTTCGTCCATTCAAAGGAACTTTATTGGTTGCAGAACGTATGCGAAATTTATTGAAAGGTTCTGAAATTGCTTTCTCTCATGCAGAATGTGGTCGTGTACAAGATCCATATTCATTGCGTTGTATGCCTCAAGTTCATGGTGCATCACGAAATGCATTTTTTCATTTACAAGAATTAGCTGAAATCGAATTAAATTCTGTTACCGATAATCCAATCGTTGTTTCGGACGAAGAAGCCATTTCTGGCGGAAACTTCCACGGACAACCATTAGCTATGGTATTAGATTACGCTACAATTGCTGCATCTGAATTAGGAAATATTTCGGATCGTCGTCAATATTTATTAATCGAAGGAAAATATGGTTTACCAAAATTATTAACAGAAAGTTCTGGTTTAAATTCTGGTTTCATGATTCCTCAATATACTTCAGCCGCACTTTGTACAGAAAACAAAACCTTGTGTTTCCCTGCATCGGCAGATAGTATTCCGACTTCTTTGGGACAAGAAGATCATGTTTCGATGGGAAGTATTTCTGGACGAAAATTCAACCAAGTTTTAGATAATGTAGAACGTATTTTAGCAATCGAATTAATGTACGCTTGTCAAGGTTTAGAATTTAGAAGACCACGTAAAACAAGTGCTTTCTTAGAAGACGTTTTCTCAAAAGTTCGTTCAGTTTGTCCAAAATTAGAAGATGATCGTTTGATTGGAGATGACATCAATAATATTATCGATTTGCTACAAACAGATGATTTCAAAAAATTAATATTAAGTTTCTAAGTTATCCTTGTCATCCAGAGCCTGTCGAAGGATAAGCTATTATAATGTAGATAATTTACTATAATTAGAAAGACTCTTCGACAAGCTCAGAGTGACAATTACAACAACGACAATCAAATAAATGTCATTCCGACAAATGGAGTTTTTTTTAAAAATTAGAATGAAAAGATAAAAGAGAATGGATTTTATACAAGCTATATTAGATTTTTTTAGTGTTACAAGTTATAAAAGTGATAATTCTAAAAAAGACAAAGCAGTACTTTTTTTTAATGATTTCTACTTTTTTATCTATTGCTCTTTTATTTTCCGTAAACTCAATTTATGAAAAAAATAATATTTTACTAATCATAGTTTTATTGATTATTTTCAGTTTAATATTAAGTATTTTAATTATTCTTGGTTTAATCAAATTAAAAATAATTCAACCAACAAGTTTTAGTAATTTCATATTATATCTGATTGGTTTAATATTACTTATTGGAAATTCAATTTTATGTTTTATTGATTATTTTAAAATTATTAATTAAAAACCTAATGTTCAAATTCGATAAAAAATCATTCAGCATAGCAATTATTATCTTTTTGATTGAAGTAATTATTGCGTTGCACATCAAAGACAAGATCATTCGTCCTTTTGTTGGTGATATTTTAGTCGTGATTTTCATTTACTATTTTATCAAAGCATTTATCAACACAAAAGCGATTAACATTGCAATTTTTACATTGTTTTTTTCTTTTGTAGTAGAAATTTTACAATATTTCAATTTTGTAGAAATGATTGGCTTAGGACATAACAAAGCAGCTCGAATAATTATCGGAACATCTTTTTCGTGGATTGATTTACTATGTTATTTCGTCGGATTTATTCTATTATTTTTTATTGATAAAGATTTGAAGAAAAAAATGTAATTTGAACGAGATTCCTCAATAAGTTCAGAATAACAACAAAAAATCGTAAAACTTATAACGTTTAACGCAAAATATAAAAACACAAAAAAATGACTTTTCAAGAACAAATAAAACAAGGCATTCCTTCTGTTTTACCTCAAAAAAAAGACAGAAATCCTAACGTAAGTCACGCACCTAAGCGTAAAGAAATATTATCGGAAGACGAAAAAAAATTAGCGCTTAAAAATGCGTTACGTTATTTTGAACCAAAAGATCATGCAGAATTAATTCCAGAATTTAAGCAAGAATTGGAAGATTTCGGACGTATTTATATGTATCGTTTGATGCCTGATTACAAAATTTTTGCTCGTCCAATTACAGATTATCCAGGAAATTCAGAACAAGCAAAAGCAATCCAATTAATGATTCAAAATAACTTGGATCACGCAGTTGCACAACATCCTGAAGAATTGATTACTTATGGAGGAAATGGCGCGGTTTTCCAGAACTGGGCGCAATATCTTTTAACGATGAAATATTTGTCTGAAATGACAGAAGAGCAAACCTTGGTGATGTATTCTGGACATCCGATGGGATTATTTCCTTCACACAAAAATGCACCGCGAGTTGTCGTTACAAATGGAATGGTGATTCCTAATTATTCGAAACCGGATGATTGGGAAAAAATGAATGCGTTAGGTGTTTCTCAATACGGGCAAATGACCGCAGGAAGTTATATGTACATTGGTCCGCAAGGAATTGTTCATGGAACAACTATTACCGTTTTGAATGGTTGTCGCAAAATCGATAATGAAGGTACGGCTGGTAAATTATTTGTAACGGCAGGACTTGGTGGAATGTCTGGTGCTCAACCAAAAGCAGGAAATATTGCAGGAGTTGTGTCTGTAACTGCCGAAGTAAACCCTGCTGCGACATACAAACGTCATGAACAAGGTTGGGTGGACGAAGTGATTACTAATTTGGATGAATTGGTTGCTCGTGTTCGCGAAGCCAAAGAAAATAAAGAAGTTGTTTCGATTGCTTATGATGGAAATGTAGTGGATGTTTGGGAAAAATTTGACCAAGAAAATCTATACATCGACTTAGGTTCGGATCAAACATCTTTGCATAATCCTTGGGCTGGCGGTTATTATCCTGTTGGATTATCGTTTGATGAAGCCAATGAAATGATGGCAAGCAATCCTGAATTATTCAAAGAAAAAGTACAAGAATCGTTGCGTCGTCATGCGGATTCTGTTAACAAACATACCGCAAAAGGAACGTATTTCTTCGATTATGGAAATGCCTTTTTATTAGAAGCTTCTCGAGC
Organism: Empedobacter sp. UBA5987; assembly: GCF_002429865.1. Lineage (NCBI taxonomy): Bacteria > Pseudomonadati > Bacteroidota > Flavobacteriia > Flavobacteriales > Weeksellaceae > Empedobacter > Empedobacter sp. UBA5987. Next base: position 75,525 of record NZ_DJBB01000012.1, on the reverse strand, counting down.
TGGTGCAGATGTAATGGCAGAAAATAATATCGATTTTAAATATCCAAGTTATGTACAAGATATTATGGGACCAATGTGTTTCGATTTTGGATTCGGACCTTTCCGTTGGGTTTGTACATCTGGAAAAGCAGAAGATTTACAAAAAACAGATGAAATTGCTTGCCAAGTTTTAGAGGAAATCATGCAACATTCTCCGATAGAAATTCAGCAACAAATGCAAGATAATATCACGTGGATAAAAGGTGCACAAGAAAACAAATTGGTTGTAGGTTCGCAAGCCCGTATTTTATATGCAGATGCAGAAGGACGAATTAAAATTGCGAAAGCCTTTAACGGTGCGATTGCAAAAGGTGAAATCGGAGCAGTTGTTTTAGGTCGTGATCACCATGATGTTTCTGGAACAGATTCTCCTTTCCGTGAAACATCTAATATTTACGATGGCTCAAAATTCACAGCTGATATGGCGATTCACAATGTCATTGGCGACAGTTTCCGAGGTGCAACTTGGGTTTCTATTCACAACGGCGGCGGCGTTGGTTGGGGAGAAGTAATCAATGGTGGTTTCGGAATGTTATTGGACGGATCTTCAGATGCTGAACAACGTTTAAAATCAATGTTGCATTGGGATGTGAACAATGGAATTGCTCGACGTTCTTGGGCAAGAAACGAAGAAGCTATTTTTGCGATCAAACGCGCAATGGAAGAAGAACCATTATTAAAAGTTACTTTACCAAATATCGTTGATGAAGATTTATTATAAAAGCTTATGAATACTATTGAAAATTTACTCAAATTAATTTCTTCTCAAAACAAAAGAGATATTAAAAAACTCGAAATTAGAGAATTAGAAGAAGAAAAAAAAGGGAACTTTATTGCTTTTGTAGATGACCAGTCGAATAGTTACGATGTAAATATAGTAATCAAAAATAAAGAAGTTACTTCCCATTCTTGTGATTGTGGAAGTAACGAATCTTGGTGTATTCATCAAAAAAAAATGCTAGAAGAAATCGTAAAACTTACCTCTTTAAAACCTGTTAAAAAAACTCGCATAAAAAAAGAAAAAGAGAGCGAAACTTTACTTAAACTAATTGAAGAAGAAGATTTAAGAAAATGGTTACTTGATTTTTTTAATACAAATAGAGAAGCTGAACAATATTTCATGTTATCATTTTCTCAAAAACAAAAAGAGTATTCTCTTGATGAAGTAGAACAATTAATAAAAGATACAATAACCTCAATAATAGGTAAAAAAAGGAAAGTAGAAATATCCGAAGTAAAAAAGATAATCGATTTACTACAAATTGCTCTTGAACCTGTATTTGCTTATATAGATTGCATTATTAAGACGACAGAAATCGTAAAACCACTAATTATAAGAATATGTGATTTATTACTTTCTTTTCATTTTAACTCGGGTACAACAAGTAAAAGATTAGAAAAATATGTTTACGCTATTATAGAAAAATATGCTTTTAGGATCAATAAAATAGCAGTAGAAGAACAATGGAAAAACGTTGTACTTGATCATTGGAGCAACTTCCTTAATATGGATAATATAACTGTAAATGATTTTGAAATAAATAAAGAAATATATTATCAAGCGACTACAGAGAGAAAAAAAATTATCGGACAACACCTTCTAAATTACCTAAAAAAATGGCATAAAGAAAATATAAATTATAACATAGAGATTCAGACATTCTTTCTACAAATCATGATAGAGACAGAGTTGTTTACAGAAATAAAAGAATATTTCAAACCATCAATTTATCAAAATGACTATAATTTAATGATTTTAGAAGAACTAATGAAAACTGACCATATTGCTGTAGAAGCTTATTGTAAAGATATTATTTCAAACAATTCTAAAGAAAAATACAACTACCCTTATTACAATATTCTAGAAAAACTTTATAAACAGACAAATGATTTGCCTAAATATACAGAAATAAAACTTTTAAAATTCCCTTACAATCCATCATTAGAAGATTTTCTTTTTATAAAAAATCATTTAAATGAAGAAGAAAAGTTTAAAAAATTCAGAACGAAAACACTTACTAATCTTAAAATAAATTTTTACGAATCAGATGATTGTATTGATTTATATTTTAAGATATTAGATGCTGAAAAGGAGTATAAAAAAATGATCGATGTAATAAGTAATTATGTTCCAGCTGAAATAATTTTATGTTATTTTGATCAACTCTTTTTATTTAACAAAAATACCTTCTTAATAAATTTACTTAAACGTTTAGCTTATCTCTACAGTTATTCTTCTCAAAAAGATATGGAACTTGATTTAATCAATAAAATTAAAAAATCATACGGCGATATACTTATTAAAAAATATTTAGATTTTTTAATTAATAGCGATAATTTTATAAAAATTAGAATTCAGAATAATGAATTTATAGAAAAACTACTTGACTAATTTATTTGTTTAATTGTGATCTCATAGACCTGAAATAAACAGTTGAATAAAATTCTGATGCTGAAAACAGTTTAAAATCAATATACATTGGGATGTGAATGAAACGAAGAAGCTATTTTTGCAATTAAACGTGCCATGGAAGAAGAACCTTTATTAAAGGTGACTTTACCGAATATAGTAAATGAAGAGTTATTATAGTGAAATCAATTCTAAATTATTTAGTTGACAACAAAGAAAATATTATTCAATGGTTGGTGTTAATAGGTTTTTTTATAATGATGCTTTTAATCAGTTTATATAATACAAACCATGCTAAAACCTCTATGAAAAATAAAAGAAAATATAACGTTGGTATTCTATCAAGATCAAGTAAATCAAAGTCTGGTAGCTATATTCATTATATTTACACATATAAAGGTAAAACATATGAAGGTCAAGTATCTGGTCGTTTAGATCCTGACAAAATAGGTGAAAGAAGATTAATTATTTTTAGTCCAGAAACAAATGAAAAATTTTTACTTCCGTATGTTATTAATGATTGTATTAATGACCCCTATAATGGATGGGATAAAATTCCCTACAATATTAGTGAGAAAGATATTTTAAAATATTTAAACTAAAAACCCACCTCTATTGAGGTGGGTTTTTAGTTTTGAAAACAATCCTGAAACAAGTTCAGGATGACATTATATCATAATAACATATTTGTCAAGCTGAATTTATTTCAGCTTCTCATACTTTAGGTCGAGGGTAATTAGTCCTATAGCTGGACTATGGATAAAGAAACACCGAAGAAAGACCGAACAAGCCTCCTTGTTAAGGCGAGATTAATGCCTCGAAGCACGGCATAGAGGTAGCATAGAGGCGACATAAAGGCGGCATAGAATCGGTATAGAAGACTAATAAATTAATGTTTTTAAAACGAAGATATTGAGTCAATTAAAGCAGTCTCACAAAGATAAAAACAATCGATTAGAGTTGTATTTATTCATGTAAAAAAATGTCTGAATCATTTCCATTACCCTACATCAATTAATTCATGTACAACTTCTTATCCTACATCAAGACATTACAAATCAGGCGGTACTAACTTTGTAAAAGAAAATAAAACAAGTTAACAATCACTAAATAATAAGAAGATGAATACAAAAAATATAGAAGCCGTTATCGCACCAAGAGAACCACATTTTGTAGGGGATGGATTTAGAGTACACAATTTTATTCCAAGTGGTTATCATTTGGATATGCGTAGAATGGATCCATTTATTATGTTAGATTACAATTCAAAATTTCATTTTCCAGCAACAGACAAACCAAAAGGTGTTGGCGTGCATCCACATCGTGGTTTCGAAACTGTAACTATTTCTTATGAAGGAAGCGTTTCTCATCACGATAGTTCTGGTGGAGGAGGAACAATTCATCAAGGCGATGTACAATGGATGACAGCAGCTTCGGGTGTTCTACACAAAGAATATCATGCCGAAGAATTTTATAAACAAGGTGGAATTTTTCAAATGGTTCAATTGTGGGTAAATCTTCCTGCAAAGGATAAAATGAGCACTCCAAAATATCAAGCGATTGAACATAAAGATATTCCAACTGTAGAAGTTGAAAATGGTTTTATCGAAGTTATTTCTGGTGAATATAACCAAACAAAAGGTGCTGCATCAACATTTTCTCCTGTTAATATGCTGAATGCAAAACTGAATGAAGATGGAAAAGCTAATTTTAATTTTCCTGCAAATTACAATACCGTTTTATTAGTTATTGATGGAGAAGTAAAAGTGAACAACCAAGAAATTGTTCCAACGGATCACTTATTATTGTTTACAAACGAAGGCGAAGATTTCTCAATTGAAGCAACAAAAAATAGTGTGGTATTAATTTTGAGTGGAGAACCTTTGAATGAGCCAATCGCTTCCTATGGTCCTTTTGTGATGAATACACAAGAGCAAATTCGCGAAGCTTTTGAGGATTTTAATAACGGAAAGTTTGGTACTTTAGAAGATTAATAAACAACTTAAAAAATAAAACTCATGGAAATTAAACAAATTGATGATAAGAAAAATGGTGCTTTTGTCGTTTTAGATGGTGATAAAAAAGCTGGAGAAATGGATTACGTTTGGGCTGGTAATGATAAAATTATTATCGATCATACAGAGGTTGACGAAGCATATGGTGGACAAGGTGTTGGTAAAAAAGCTTTATTAGCCTTAGTAGATTGGGTGAGAAAAGATAATATCAAAGTAATTCCTTTGTGTCCTTTTGCTAAAGCGCAGTTTGAAAAAAATCCAGAAATTAGAGATATCTTATCTTAAGAAATAATTACTATGAATTTCGATTATACAATAATAAATCGTAATCTTAAATATTAATTAGAAAATTTATCCTGCAAGATGGTTATTTTGTAGAATAAATTTCATTTTTAATAAAAAATCATTCAAAAAAAACTAATTATTTTTGCATAACTTTTTATAAGTCCATAATTTTAATAGACTTTATAAAAGCAAAAAAAAACACAACCTCTCTGCATTTATTTATAATAATTGAGAGGTTTTTTTATTAAGATTTTTAGAATGATTGAACTAAAAAATATATCCAAAACTTTCAGAACTTCTAAAAGAGAAATTCATGCTTTGCGCGATGTTTCTTTGCAGATAGAAGAAGGAAAAATTTTTGGAATCATTGGTAAATCTGGTGCCGGAAAAAGCACCTTGATTCGCTGTGTTAATTTATTAGAACGACCTGATACAGGAGAAGTTTTGATAAATGGAACAAATTTATTGAACTTAAATAATTCAAAATTAACTTTAGAAAGAAGAAAAATCGGTATGATTTTTCAACATTTCAATTTACTTTCTTCGCGAACTGTAGAAGAAAATATTGCTTTTCCGATGGAATTGGAAGGTATCTCAAAAAGCCAAATAAAAACAAAGGTTGACGAACTTTTACACCTTGTTGATATTCACGAAAAAGCAAAAGAATATCCTACAAATTTATCAGGCGGACAAAAACAACGTGTTGCAATAGCGCGTGCTTTGGCTAATAATCCAACAGTTTTGTTATGTGACGAAGCGACAAGTGCGTTAGATCCTGCGACTACAAAATCTATTTTGAAATTGTTGAAAGAAATCAATCAACGATTAAATCTAACGATTCTCTTAATCACCCATGAAATGGAAGTAATCAATTCTATTTGTGATGAAGTTGGAGTGATTGAAAGTGGAAAATTAGTAGAACATGGTACAGTAGAAGAAATTTTCACAAATCCGAAAGAGAATATCACGCAAGAATTTATCAAAAATTCATTGGACATAGCTTTACCTCTAAGTTTTCAGAAAAATTTGGTTGATACTTATTCAGAAAATAACTCAATAATTTATAAAATCAATTTCACGAATCAACCAAAATTCAATCAACTTATTGCAGAAATAAATTCGTTGCATAATATTGAAGCAGAAATCGTAAATTCAAGAATCGAATATGCTGGAGAAATCAATTACGGAACATTTTTCTTGAAAATTAATTCAAAAGAAAACTCAGCAATCGAAACATATTTACAGCAAAATAAATTTAATTTAGAAAAAATCGGTTATGTCAGAAGCAGTTATTAATCTATTACTTAAGGGAACTTGGGAAACAGTTTTAATGACATTTGTTTCCGGATTTTTTGGTTTTGTACTTGGTCTTCCAATCGGAATATTCTTGTTTTTAACGAGAAAAGGACAATTATTAGAAAACAAATTGGTTAATCAAATTTTAGCCTTTTTTGTCAATATTTTCAGATCAATTCCATTCATTATTCTAATCGTTTGGATGATTCCTTTTACACGAAGTTTAGTTGGAACATCAATCGGCGTTTCTGCTGCCTTGGTACCTCTTAGTATTGGAGCCGCACCATTTATAGCGCGTTTAGTAGAAAATAGTTTATTAGAGATTCCTGAAGGTTTGATAGAAGCAGCACGTTCTATGGGTGCAAAACCTTCGCAAATCATTTTCAAAGTTTTGTTACCAGAAGCATTACCATCGTTAATAAATGCCGCAACAATTACGTTAATTACTTTAGTCGGCTATTCGGCAATGGGTGGCGCTGTAGGAGCTGGCGGATTAGGACAAATCGGTTATCAATATGGGTATGTTGGATATGATACTTTTATAATGAATACCGTTTTAATTCTATTAATAATTATCGTTTTTATCATCCAATTTACTGGTGATTTCTTATCAAAAAAATTCAATCATAAATAATTTAAACAATGAAAAAGTTAATTAAAAATATACTTCTTACAACACTATCAGCACTTGCTTTAACATCATGTGGAGAATCTAAAACTGATGCAAATACAATAAATGTTGGTGTAATGACTGGACCTGAATTTGAGGTTGCTCAAATTGCAAAACAAGTTGCAAAAGAAAAATACAATTTGGAAGTAGAATTGATTACTTTCAATGATTATATTATTCCGAATGAAGCGTTGAATCAAGGTGATTTAGATGTTAATGCTTACCAAACAGTTCCATTTTTAGAAGAACAAGAAAAACAACGTGGTTACAAATTAGAACCTATTGGAAATACATTTTTATACCCAATCGTTGGATATTCTAAAAAAATAAAATCTATAAATGAATTAAAAGAAGGTAATACAATTGCTATTCCGAATGATCCAGCTAATGGAGGTCGATCTTTATTGTTGTTACAAAAAATAGGTTTAATTAAATTGAAAGATGGTGTGGGTTTATTTCCTAAATTAACTGATATTGTTTCTAATCCTAAAAAATTAGAGATTTTAGAATTAGAAGCTCCCCAATTACCTCGTGTTTTAGATGATGAAAAAGTAGCGATTTCTGTTATTAATAATAATTTTGCAGGACAAGCTGGTTTAGATGCTAAAAAACAAGGAATTTTTACAGAGGATAAAGAATCGCCTTATGTCAATATCATTGTGAGTCGTGAAGACAACAAAAACGATGAAAAAGTGAAGAAATTTGTACAAGCATACCAATCTGAACAAGTTGTTAAAAAAGCAGACGAAGTATTCAAAGGTGGAGCTATAAAAGGTTGGTAAAATAATTATTTATAATATTAAAAAGGCTATTCAATTGAATAGCCTTTTTGTTTTATTAATATCCCACCGCTTTGTCATCACCTCTTGGATCTGCACCAGCTTGATATGTTCCGTCAATGTTGACCAAAATTCCTTCTACACGTCCGTAAGGTTTACGTTCTTTCAATGTATAGCCTTTTTGTTTTAACGATTCACGAACGTTTTCTGAAATTGCATTTGGCTCATAATCGATTTGGTCTGGCAACCATTGATGATGAAATCTTGGTGCTGCAACAGCTTCTTGCATCGTCATTCCGAAATCAACAACATTCAAAATTGCTTGAAAAACAGACGTTATAATTGTAGAGCCACCTGGGGTTCCCACAACCATAAACAATTTACCATCTTTCTCTAAAATAGAAGGCGTCATCGAACTTAACATTCTTTTCGAAGGTTCAATCGCATTAGCTTTTCCTCCAACTAAACCATATAAATTTGGTGTTCCTGGTTTTACAGAAAAATCATCCATTTCATCATTCAACAAAAATCCTGCACCTTCTACTACAACCAAAGATCCATAGGAATTATTCAAAGTAGTCGTTACAGAAGCCGCATTTCCATCTTTGTCAACAATTACATAATGCGTTGTTTCCATTGATTCTTTACCAATTATTTTTCCCGCTTTAATTGCTGAACTTGGTGTTGCTTTATCAAATGAAAAATCTTTCATTCGACTTACATTATAACTTTTATCCAACAATTGTTTTTGCGGAACTTTTATAAAATCTGGATCACCTAAATGCTCTGCGCGATCAGCATAAACGCGACGCTCTGCTTCTACCATCACTTGAATTGTAGAATCTGCTTGAAATCCCCATTTGTTGATTGGATAATCTTCGATTGATTGAAATAACGAAACCAATGCAATTCCCCCACTTGAAGGCGGCGGCATCGAAATTACTTTAAGACCTTTATAATTTCCCGAAACTGGCGTTCTCCAAACCGATTGATATTGTTTTAAATCTTCGTGCGAAATAATTCCGTTTCCGCGTTTCATTTCTTTCACTATTAAATCAGCCGTTTTTCCTTCATAAAAACCAGCACGACCTTTTTGTTGAATTAATTTTAATGTATTTGCTAAATCTTTTTGAACCAACAAATCTCCTTCTTTCCAAGATGATTTAGACGTTAAAGCATTCGTTTTTGAATTATATTTTACAAAATCATTATGCTTATTTGTCAGTTCGCTCGCTTGTTGTTTTGTTATTTTAAATCCTTTTTGAGCTAAATTAATAGCTGGCTGAACTAATTCTTTCCAATTTAATTTCCCATATTTTTCATGCGCTTTCACCATTCCATCGACTGTTCCGGGTACTCCTGCAGCAAATTGTCCATACAAACTAAGATCAGTAATTGCATTTCCATTTTTGTCCCAATACATATCTTCACTCGCTTTCAAAGGTGCTTTTTCACGATAATCTAACGCATCGGTCTTTCCTTTTGAATCACGATAAACCAAAAATCCACCGCCACCAATATTTCCTGCATTTGGATAAACAACCGCCAACGCAAACTGAACTGCAATAGAAGCGTCAATCGCATTTCCACCTTTTTTTAGAATTTCAACTCCAACTTTTGAAGCTTCGGGATGAGCTGTTACAACAGCTCCATTTTTGTAAGATTCTTGCGCATTCAACTGAATAATCGCGAAGAATGAAACTATAATAAATGATATTTTTTTCATAAAATCGATTTAAACAAAAATACCAAACCTTCATCAATTACGACAAAGATTTGGTAAAACATATAAACTATTTAAATTATAAACTTAATGATAAACGAGCGAAAGCAAAGCGTCCTCCTGTTCCGAATTGTTGTCCAGTACGTGAATACACAAAATATCCTGCTCCTCTATTTCCTCCAATTTTCGTTTCATCAGGATAGATATCAAACAAATTATTTGCTCCTATTGTTAACGAAATATTTTTGTTGAAAGCATAACCAAAACTCAAATCTGTTACAACTTTTCCGCTAAATGTTTGCGAATCGGCCACCGTATTTGTCGCTGCATCAACTTCTCCAAAATACACGTTTCTTAAGTAAACATTCCATTTATCCAATGAATAATTCATGGATAAATTAATTTTTGTACGAGGTATAGCCGATTCTAAATAAATACGACTTGAACGATCAAAATAAGTAGACTCTTTTCCTTTCAATAAATCGGAAGCATGTACATCACCCACAACATTTGTCTTGCTAAAAGTCGCCGATAAATCTCCACGTAATTTTCCTGCTCCCAAACGATCTTGATACGTCAAAACAACATCTATTCCTTTCGTTTCGGTATCAATTGCATTTGCGAAGAAACGAGCTGAAGTTGCATTTGCTTGTTGCAATAATTCGTAAATCTCTTTATCTTGTGCTGATGCATTTGCTGCATTACTTCCTGTGAAAGATCCTGTGTAAATGATTCGGTCATCAATTCTAATGAAATATCCGTCAACACTCAATTTGAATTTTCCCCAATTTGCCGTAGCTCCAGCCGAAACTGATTTCGATTTTTCTTCGTTCAATTGTGGAATTCCTAATAATTTTGCAGCACGACTATCATTTGTAAAAGTTCCTGAATTAGAAATTGCTCCATCTAAGAATAAACTTGATGTTGCACTAAAATATAATTGATGTAAAGATGGCGCTCTAAATCCTGTACTTGCTGCGGCTCTCAACACATAGTTTCCTAATTTGTATCGAGTCGAAATTTTTCCATTTAATGTTGAACCAAAATCTGAATAATCTTCATAACGTAACGCAGCAGCCACTAAGAAATCTTTCGTAAAATTAAATTCAGTATCTAAATACGCCGCAACAGAATGACGATTTGCATTGACTTCATTCGCTGGTAAAAATCCTGGAAAAGCTTGCGCTCCACCTGCTAAAGCAGTACCATTTACAGCGAATAATGTATTGATATTTCCATTAAAATCTTGTACATAAATTGGCTTTCCATTTCCGTCTACACCAATTTGACGAACTTTACCATAATTCGCATAAGATGACTCTTCACCTCCTACAATTTGATAATTTTCATAACGAAATTCTGCACCAAAAGCGACATTAATTCCAGCTAAAACATCATCAAAAAAACGCGTAAAATCCAGGTTGGTTGTATTCTGCGTAAAACGATATCCACCAGCTTCAAAAGATGTTGGTGAAGATTCTTTCATCGATGCGTTAACTGTATTTTTTACTCCAAAATCGATGGTATTATTTCCGTATGTGTTCGAAAAATCAACTTTCCAACCGTTAATTTCACTACGAATTCCCGCTGCTAAAGAGCGATCGTAATTATTGGTTTGAATCAATGGTAAAAATCCATTTGGATAAATTGACGCAACAGTTTGATGCAACTGAGCAGGCTGACGACGAAAGGCTGCTGATTCTCCTAAACGATAATTTAATCCTCCAAATGCATAAATTTCGGTTTTATCTGAAACTGGGAAAAGTGAATTAATAAAAATCGCACCTCCTTCATTTTTTGATTGTCCAATACGCGAAACATAATCAGCACGCGTTTCTCCACGGCGGGCTAATTCCTCCTCTGTAATATCTTTTCCAGTTGGATTTGGATATAAATCTGGTCGATTATAATCTGAAAAAATTGTTCCTGTAAATTCTTTTTGACGATTGAATGGTTGACGCTTGTCGTAAGAACCTGCAACATTTACAAATCCTCCTTTTTCTCCAACTTTTACACCATAATTCACATTCGCTTGAAAAGTTTCGCCATCAAAATTATCTTCTGCATTTTTCGAAAGATTTCCTCCATACGAAATTGACGCGCGTAGTTTATCTGTCGAATCTTCCAAGACAATATTAATCACACCTGCAATCGCATCAGAACCATATTGAGCCGCGGCTCCATCTCGAAGAATTTCAATTCGTTTAATTGCAGAAGTTGGTATTGCATTCAAATCTGTACCGACAGAACCTTTACCAAACGAACCATTAATATTAACCAATGATGTTGTATGACGACGTTTTCCGTTAATCAAAACTAATACTTGATCTGGTCCTAAACCGCGCAAAGAAGCAGGATCTATATGATCTGTTCCATCAGAAATAACTTGCGTATTCGAACTAAAAGATGGTGCAACATAATTTAAGATTTGATTCAACGAAACTTGTCCTACATCTTTTGTCACCTCTTTAATATCTATCACATCAACTGGTGTTGAAGAATCTAATTGTGTACGTCCCACTGCACGTGAACCAATCAAAACGACTTCGCTAAGATCAGTATCCGAATTGATTGATTGTAAAAAGAAATCTAAAGAAACTTCATTTTCATCAAGCACATTAATCGTTTGCGTCGTTGTTGGCTCACCTATTTTTGAAACAATAATTTCATACTTCCCAGGCTCTAACGTTAGTTGATATAAACCATCTGCATCTGTTGTAGTCGTAATATTTGTTCCTTTTACATTAACCGTTGCTTGATCGATTGGTCCATTTACATCTTCAACCGTACCTGTGACTTTAGTTTGAGCGAATAAAAATGTTCCGCCGAAAAGAGCGGTTAGAAAAAATATTTTTTTGAGTGAGTATAATTTCTTGTTCATATTTACAATTTTAAAAGTCTAGCAAATTTATAGACTTTATAGAATATAAAACAAGTCGTTTTTAAATAAAATAAAAGAAAACTTTAAATTAATGTTAAACAGAGATTCTATTCTGAAAATAAGATTAATAATAGAATATAATTCTATATAACAAGTAGAGTATTGATTTTTATTAAATAAAATTTCATAAAAAAAGGAGCTCAAATTGAGCTCCTTTCAAAATATTTGTTGAGAATTGATTATTTCAATTTCTTTTTAACCTCTACAGTTTCGTAAGCTTCGATAATGTCACCTACTTGAATATCGTTGAAGTTTTTGATGTTAAGACCACATTCGTAACCTTTACTAACTTCTTTCACGTCATCCTTGAAACGTTTCAATGAAGCTAATTCACCATCGTGGATCACAACTCCGTCACGAATGATACGAATACTAGAGTTTCTGTAAACTTTACCGTCTAAGACCATACATCCAGCAATAGTACCAACTTTCGTTACTTTGAATGTTTCACGAACCTCAATATTACCTGTTACTTGCTCTTTCAACTCTGGAGATAACATACCTTCCATCGCTTCTTTAATCTCTTCGATCGCAGCATAGATAATTGAGTAAGTTCTAATTTCAACTTCTTCTTTTTCTGCAATATCACGAGCAGATCCACCAGGACGAACATTAAATCCGATAATAATCGCATCTGAAGCAGAAGCTAATAATACGTCAGATTCTGTAATTTGTCCAACTCCTTTGTGTAAGATGTTAACAATAATTTCTTCTGTCGAAAGTTTTTGTAAAGAGTCTGTTAATGCTTCTACAGAACCATCCACGTCCCCTTTCAAGATAATATTCAACTCTTTGAAATCTCCTAAAGCGATACGACGTCCAATCTCATCAAGTGTGATGTGTTTTTGTGTACGAATAGTTTGCTCACGTTGTAATTGATCTCTACGAGTTGCAATTTGTTTCGCTTCGCGTTCGTCTTCGTAAACTTTGAACTTATCACCTGCAGTTGGCGCGCCTGCTAATCCTAATATTGTAACTGGTGTTGATGGTCCAGCAACTTTGATATTGTTACCACGCTCATCTAACATTGCACGAACTTTACCATGATGAGATCCTGCTAATACATAATCTCCGATGTGTAATGTACCTGTTTGTACAATAATTGTCGAAACATATCCGCGTCCTTTGTCTAATGCAGCTTCTACAACTGTACCAGATGCTTTACGTTTTGGATTTGCTTTAAGGTCTAATACCTCAGCTTCTAATAATACTTTTTCTAATAAATCTTCTACTCCTAAACCAGATTTAGCCGAGATTTCTTGAGATTGGTAAGTCCCACCCCAGTCTTCAACTAATAAGTTCATTTGAGCTAATTGCTCTTTTACTTTTTCTGGATTAGCTGCTGGTTTATCAACTTTGTTGATTGCGAATACCATTGGTACTCCAGCTGCTTGAGCGTGAGAAATTGCTTCACGCGTTTGTGGCATGATTTGGTCATCGGCTGCAATCACAATAATTGCAATATCCGTTACCTGAGCACCACGAGCACGCATCGCTGTAAAAGCCTCGTGACCTGGTGTATCTAAGAATGCTACACGTTTACCACTAGGCAATGTTACGTTGTACGCACCAATATGTTGTGTAATACCTCCAGACTCACCAGCAATTACATTTGCTTTACGAATATAATCTAATAAAGATGTTTTACCGTGGTCAACGTGTCCCATTACAGTTACAATTGGCGCACGAGTTACTAAATCTTCTTCGTTATCGATTTCTTCTTCTTCAGTTGAGATTTCTTCTTCAGCATTAGCAAATACTGCTTCGAATCCAAAATCATCTGCAACTAATTGAATTGTATCCGCTTCAAGACGTTGGTTCATGGTAACCATGATTCCCAATGACATACATGCAGAGATAACTTCTGTAACAGAAACATCCATTAACGAAGCTAATTCGTTAACCGTTACAAATTCTGTTACGTGTAAAGTTTTGTCCATGTCCATTGCTTCTTGCTCTTGCTCAGCAAACTCACGACGTTCTTTACGTTTGTCTCTTCTGTGTTTAGCCCCTTTAGATCCTTTTCCTTTATTAGTAAGTTTATCTAAAGTGTCTTTAATTTGTTTTTTAACATCTTCGTCAGAAAGTTCTACTTGAGGAACTCTTGGTCCACGATTGTTTCCACCTCTAAAGTTTCCACCACCTTGACGATTACCACCTTGTCCGCCTTGACGATTTCCGCCTTGACCTCCTGGGCGATTTCCACCTTGTCCTTGACCACCTTGACGGTTGTTATTATTTCCTCCTCCGTGGTTGTTATTACCACCTTGACGATTGTTATTGTTTCCTCCGTTTTCTCCAGCTTTTGCTACATCTTCTGGTTTAACGTTTTTCTGGATACGTTTGCGCTTTTTCTTGTCAGCAGCGTTATTAGCACCTTTTTGATTCCCTTTTTTATCGTCAGTTTTTTTCTTATCAAATTTAGATAAGTCAATCTTTGCACCTGTAAAATTAGGTCCATCTAATTTTGTGTAGACAGTTTCAATTTTTTGAGGTTCAACTGCTGCTACTTCTTCAATCTCTTCTTTCTTCACTTCAGGCTTCGCTTCCGTTTTTATTTCAGGCTTTTTAACCTCTTCCACCTTTTTAGGTTCTTCTTTCTTCACCTCTTTTTTAACTTCCGCCTTCGGTGCTTCCGCCTTTTTAGGTTCTGCTTGCTCTTTTTTAGGAGCTGGAGAATCTTGCTTTTTAGGTTTACCTGTATTATTTATTTTATCAAGATCAATAACTTTAATCACTTTTGGTCCTTTCGTTTCCTCTTTTGATTCAGTTTTTGGTTCAGCTTTTGGAGCTTCCTCTTTCTTGATTTCTTCTTTCTTCACCTCTTCTTTTACCGCAGTTTTTTCTACTTTGGCTTTAGGTTTCAAAGCATCTAAGTCTATTTTTCCAACAGTCTTTGGTCCTTCCAATTCAACTTTCGTCGTTTCAATGATTTCAGGTTTCTTTTCTACTGGTTTTTCAGTTGCAGCTTTTGCTTCTGCTTCTTTTTTCTCAGCGGCTTTGATATCTGAAATTTTGTTAATGACTACTTCACCGGAAGCTTGCTTTTGTTTAGCATCAGATCGGAACTCATTAACTAAAATATCGTAAGTTGGCACATCGATTTTAGAGTTCGGATTTTTTTCTACTGTTGTACCCTTCCCTTCTAAAAAATCAACAGCTCTATCTATTGATATATTTAATTCTTTTAATACTTTACTTAATCTTATTGTTTCCGACATATGAAGCTAATCTCTTATTTTAATGTTTGCAAATGTATGAATTGTTTATGACTTGAGTATGAATTAATCTTCAAACTCTTCTTTTAACACACGGATTACGTCTAAGATCGTCTCTTCTTCTAAATCCGTACGTTTGATTAAATCATCAACATCTTGTTCTAAAATACTTTTGGCAGTATCTAACCCGATAGCACTAAATGCTTCGATTACCCATGCATCGATTTCGTCTGAGAATTCTGATAATTCTACGTCTTCGTCTTGGGCTCCTTCTCTGAAAATATCAATTTCCATTCCAACTAATTTAGAAGCTAAACGAACATTGTAACCTCCTTTACCAATTGCTTTCGAAACTTCGTCTGCATTTACGTAAACTAAGGCTTTGTTTTCTTCTTCATTAATTTCGATATTCGAAATTTTAGCTGGGCTTAAAGCGCGTTGAATAAACAAACTCATGTTGTTTGTGTAGTTGATTACGTCGATATTCTCGTTACGTAATTCGCGTACAATTGAATGGATACGAGATCCTTTCATTCCGACACAAGCTCCTACTGGATCGATACGATCGTCGTAAGATTCTACTGCAACTTTTGCTTTATCTCCAGGGATACGAACTACATTTTTGATTGTAATTAATCCGTCTAAAATTTCTGGAATTTCTTGTTCAAATAATTTCTCTAAGAATTTTGGTGATGTTCTAGATAAAATAATTTGAGGTTTTGCTCCTCTTAATTTTACGTCATCTACAACTGCACGTAATGTATCTCCTTTTCTGAAAAAATCTGATGGTATTTGATTTTCTTTTGGTAAAATCATTTCGTTTTGTTCGTCATCCATAATAATCACTTGTTTGTGACGTACATAGTGGATTTCTCCCGAAACTACTTCTCCAATTAAACCTTTAAATTTCTCGTATAAATTAGAGTTATCATGCTCCATTACTTTAGAAACCAATGTTTGGCGTAATGTTAAAATCGCACGACGACCTAATGCTTCGATCGGAATTTTTTCCGATACTTCTTCACCTACTTCAAAATCTGGCTCAATTTTACGTGCTTCAGATAATTCGATATCTGTTGCGTCGTCTTCTGAAAAACCGTCTTCTACAACGATACGGTTGTGCCAAATCTCTAAGTCTCCTTTATCAGGATTTACAATAATATCAAAGTTATCATCTGTACCATATTTCTTTTTCAAAACACTTTTCAGGGTTTCTTCTAAGATTGCCATCAGCGTAATACGGTCGATGTTCTTATCGTCTTTAAAATCTCCAAAAGATTCAATTAATGCAAGATTGTCCATTAAACTTTAATTTTTTTAAAAGGTGACTTTTATAATCGCTTTCTTGATGTCAGCGTAATTTATTTTTTCTTCGTGTTCTACTGTAATTTTTCCTTTTCCTACAGGTTTAGGTTCGCGCGCTTCCCAAAAAATTGTAACACCTTCTTCATCGGCTTCTACAATTTCGCCTTCCATCACTTTGTCGCTTAATGTAGCTTCTAAAGTTCTTCCTACATTTTTGGCAAATTGGCGTGGCATGGTTAGGTTACTTCCTACACCAGGAGAGGAAACCTCTAATGCAAAATCACATTCTTCTCTATCAAGATTGTGTTCTACATGTCGGCTTATTCTTACAATTTCTTCGACTGAAAGACCTTCGTCTCCATCTGCTAAAATTACAATTTTATCATCTGGAGTGATTTTCCAATCGATAAGAAACAATGACGGATTTTCCGCAATTGCTTCGTCTATCAGCTGTTTTACTTTACTTGAATCCATATACAACGAAAAAGAGAGCTATAACCAGCCCTCCTCCATTTATTCCTTTAAATTCTTTGCAAATATAGGTCATTTTTTTTTATTGACCTAATTTCAACCATTTAATCTGATTAATTCATCAGTTGATATACAAATATTCCGATAAATATTAACGTTAATATAATGTCGTAACCTGTTGTTAAAATAAATCCTACAAAAGATCCGAAAGCAGATTTTAATGCAACTTTTGGCGAAGCTGCGCTAAAAATTAATTCACCTAACAACGCTCCCAAAAAAGGTCCTACGATAAAACCAATTGGTGGAAAAAATAATCCGATGATTAATCCGACAATAGATCCCCAAATTCCGTACTTGGTTCCGCCTAATTTTTTGGTCATATACGCTGGCAGCAAATAATCTAAAAGTGCGCCTAATAAAACAAAAAGTCCTGCAATAATTATCGTTCCCCAATTGTAACTACAATCGCCACTGAATTTGAAAACTAATAATCCGACCAATGCTAAAGGTGCTCCTGGTAAAACTGGCAAAACAGTTCCGACCAAGCCAACAACCAATAAAATTCCACTAATAAGATTTAGTATACTATCGTTATCCATTATTTTAGTATTTTTAAAACTGTAACTTTGCACAAACAAATCTATTTAAACTCAATTAACAGCTTATGCAAGATAAATCTTTTTATGAAGAATTTTCTGATGGTGTAAAATTTTTTTTCAATCAATATTTCAAAATTGATTTGTCTGAAAATCTTTTTACTTTCTTAGAAATTGTCGCTTGGATAGCTATTCTTTTTGTGTTAGATTTTGTGTTAAGAGCCGTTATTCTTCCGCTTCTAAAAAAATTAAAGAATTTCACCGAAAACGATTGGTTGAAGTTTTTGTACAAAAACAAAGTCTTTGTTTCCGCTATTCATCTCATTCCAATCAGTTTTGCATTAAGCATGAATGTTATTTTATTCAAGAATGAAGGAAATATTTTTCATGTTGTTCAACGCATTACGCAACTTATTTCATTAATCGTTTTTACGCAACTTATTTTCCGAGTTATCAATACAATTATTGATGTGTACAACGAAGAAAATAGTTATACAACAGTTGGAGTGCGAACTTTTGGGCAAATGTTGAAGTTTATTATCACGTTTTTTGCGATTATTTCTGGAATAATGATTTTGTTTACGGTTGATAAAAACACAATTATTACCGTTCTCGGAGCTTTAACCGCAGCTGTTTTATTGATTTTTCGTGATGCAATTTTCGGATTTGTTTCTGGTTTGCAAATCTCCTATTCTAAAATTGTAAAAGTTGGCGATTGGATTACCGTTTCCAAAGGCGATATTGAAGGAACAGTAAAAGAAATTAACATCAATTTAGTAAAAATTGAGAAGTTTGATAAATCTATTGCAACGGTTCCAACTGTAGATTTGGTATCGTCTCAGGTAACCAATCATATGGCGATGTTGGCAACTGGAACACGTCAAATAAAACGTTCTGTTTCGTTTAATGTAAATTCGTTTCAGTTTTGTAACGAAGAAATGTTAAATCGTTTCGAAAATATTACTTTAATTCATCATTATATTCAACAAAAACGTCACGAAATCTCTATCTATAATCAAAACATTGAAAACTCTGATTTAGATATTAATGGTAAAAACTTAACCAATATTGGTGTTTTTAGAATTTATGTTGAACATTATTTAAAAAGTTTGAAAACAGTTTCGCAAAATGATCCAATTATCGTAAAACAATTACCTGTTTCTCCGCTTGGAATGCCCTTAGAAATTGGATGTTTTACAACTTCGGCAAGCAATTTGGAGTTTGAAAGAATTCAGTCTGATATTTTCGATCATTTGTTAACAGCTTGTCGTAAATTTGACTTAGAAATTATGCAAAGCATTTCGCTTTCTGATATAAAAAAATTATAATATAAAATCATGACTAAATTAAGTGTTAATATAAATAAAATTGCCACAATTCGTAATGCGCGTGGTGGAAATACGCCAAATCTTGTAGAAGCGGCAATCAAAATTCAGGAATTCGGAGGACAAGGAATTACGATTCATCCACGTCCAGACGAACGTCATATTCGTTACCAAGATGTCTACGATTTGAAACCTGTTGTAACAACTGAATTTAATATTGAAGGAAAACCGATTGATAGTTTTATGGAATTGGTTTTAAACTCAAAACCAGAACAAGTTACCTTAGTTCCTGATGCAGAAGATGCGATTACATCAAATGCTGGTTGGGATACAATCAAACATTTTGATTATTTAACAGATGTGATTAAAACGTTTAAAGATGCTGGAATCAGAACTTCTATTTTCTTAGATCCAAATCCTGCTTTAATTGAAAGTGCTGCGAAAACTGGTGCTGATCGAATCGAGTTGTACACAGAAGAATTTGCGACGCAATACGGTTTAGGAAATCTTGACGCAATTCTTCCTTACAAAGAAACAGCAAAATTAGCAATCGAAAATGGATTGGCTGTAAATGCTGGACACGATTTGAGTTTAGATAATATTGAATATTTTATTCGCGAAATTCCAACAATTGCCGAAGTTTCTATTGGTCACGCGTTAATTTCTGAAGCTCTATATTTAGGTTTAGAAAATACAATACAAGCGTATTTACGTAAAATTGAATTAGCAAATTTGTAGAAAATGGCAGAAATATTACATAGCAAAATTGTCGGCTCTGGTGAAAAACATTTATTGGTTTTTCATGGATTGTTTGGACAATTGGATAATTGGAGCACATTAGGAAAACATTTTGGCGAATATTTTACAACACATTTGATTGATTTACGCAATCATGGACGTAGTTTTCATAGCGAAGATTCTTCTTTGGCAGCGATGACGCAAGATATCGTGAATTATATGGATGCAAATTCTATCGAAAAAGCACATTTGTTGGGACATTCACTTGGCGGAAGAATTGTGATTGATTTTGCGATGATTCATCAAAATAGATTAGATCATTTGATTGTAGCTGATATGGCACCAAAAGCTTATCAACCTCATCATAATGCGATTTTCAAAGCGTTGAAATCTGTTAATTTTGATCAAGTTGAAACTCGAAAAGATGTAGAAACGACTTTGGAACAATATATTCCTGAAATTGGTGTGCGACAATTTTTATTGAAAAACGTTTACCACGCCGAGAATGGTAAATATGCTTTTCGATTCAATTTAGATATTTTGGATAAATTTTATCAAGAGATGATTGGTTCTGAATTGTTGAAAGGCGAATTTGATGGTCCAACTTTATTTTTGGGTGGCGCAAATTCAAATTACATTATGCCAGAAGATGAAATGATTATCAAGGAGCGTTTTCCAAATGCGGAAATCAAGAAAATTGCAAATGCAGGACATTGGTTACATGCCGAAAATCCGAAAGATTTTACAGCAGAAGTTTTAGATTTCTTGTTGAATAAATAAAAACAAAAAAGCGAAATTCATAATTTGAATTTCGCTTTTTTTATATCTGATTATCATTCCAAGTTTATCGAAAAATCTATTCTTTTCTTTAACTCAATTTATTTTCTCTCAACAACGACCAATAAATCATAGTTGAATCTCTATTCAATTCAGTGAAATTTAGTTTAGTTAAAAGTTTCGTTGAACCAATATTTTCTATCAAACAACAAGCGGTTACTTCTTCTAAAGTTTCTTTTGTAAATGCCCAATTTATCAATTCCGCAGCTGCTTCCACTGCAAAACCTTGCTTTCTTTCTGCTTCGATAATTCCATAACCAATATCACAACTTCTTCCAACAAAATTATAACCTTTAAAACCAATGTCACCAATTATTTCTCGTGTTGATTTCTTGATAATCATCCACGATTCGAAACCTGTTGGTGCATCAACTTTAGACAAGTTCACAATAATTCGAGGCAATGTTTCGATTACATCTGCATCTGGCCAACCTTTTCCTCTAATCAAATTTAATTGCTCTAAATCGGTATAATTATTTTGTAATATATTTTCGCAAATGGAAATCGTGAATGGCATCAAAATTAATCGTTCGCTACACAATTCCGTTACTTGTAAACTTTCTAAATGCATAATTGATGAAATTTTATAACTTCAAAATGTATCAACTCATCTTTCATTAATTTTTGAGAAGAATAAGTCAACAATTCAATGTTTTTGAATGTAAATCTTACCAAATAATCTCTTCCCTGAAATTTTGATAAAATTACTTTTCCTTCGAATTTTCCATTTTCTGAAATTGCAATTTCTTCTGGATAAATGACAATTTTAGAAGAATAAATTCCTAAATCTTGTGAATCATCCAACACATTTACATAACCAAAAAGTTTGGCCACATAAGTTGTCGCAGGAGAATTTCGCACATTCTCGACCTCATCATACTGAATCATTTTTCCGTTTTGCAAAACTAAAATTTTATCCGAAGTATAAAAAGCGTCATTCAAATCATGTGTTGTAAAAATCACTGTAATTTGATGCGCTTTACACCAATCCATAATTTTTTCTCGAATGGTTAATTTTAATATTTGATCTAAATTAGAAAAAGGTTCATCCAACAACAAAATTTCGGGTTGTTGTGCCAAAGCTCGTGCAATAGACACACGCTGTCGCTGACCACCACTCAACTTATTCGGAAAAATATGTTTATACTCTAACATTTCAACAACCGTTAACGCTTCGTCAATTTGTTGTTGTTTAAGCTCTAAATCAAAATTACTTAAAAATTTCCCGACATTTTCACCAACAGTCACAAAATCTAACAAATCATAATCTTGCGCTACGTATTTCATCATTTTATGACCTGGAATCAAATTATAAGCAGGACCACGTAATTTCTTAGTATGATAGTAAATTTCTCCTTCTTTAAAATCTAGCAAACCATAAATCAATTTCAGTAAAGTTGATTTTCCACTTCCACTTTCTCCGATAATACTTATCACTTCGCCTTTGTTAACTGCAAAATTGATGTTATCGAGTACTTTTTCTTCGAAATCTGGATAATTATAACTGAGTTGTTTTACGTTTAGCACGATTGAATAATTTTTCTTATGTTTGGCTAAGGTATTAGATTTATTCAATATGAAATAATTGTTTAATTATTTCATTTATTGATATAAATCAATATCAACTATTAATTTATATTATAGTTTTGTAAAAGAAAAAATTAAAAAAAGCAATATGAAAAAATTATTCTTAGGATTGGCTGTTGTTTCTGCTGTTGCATTAACTTCTTGTGGAGGAAAAACTGAAACTAAAGCTGCAACTGAAGCTCAAGAAGGAGCAACATCAACTGAAGGAGCTGCAGAATATGCTGTTGATACAACTGCATCTGTTGTAAATTGGAAAGGTGGAAAAACTTTTGACGATATTAACAAACCAGAAGAAGGTCACTACGGAGTTGTAAAATTAAAAGAAGGTTCTGTAAAAGTACACGACGGAGTTTTAGAATCAGGAAAATTTGTTGCTGATTTTGCTTCTTTCGAATCTAAAGATTTAGATGCTGATGCAGAAAGCAAAGGAAAATTAGATGGACACTTAAAATCTGCTGATTTCTTAGACGTTGAAAAATTCCCAACTGCAACTTTCGAAATTACAGGAGTTAAAGCTTTAGAAGGTGGAGATTACAATTCAGAAATTTCTGGAAACTTAGATTTCCGTGGAGTTCCTAAAAATGTAACTTTCAAAGCTAATGTAACTGTTGATGCGAATGGTGTAACAATCAAATCTGAAGAATTCGGAATTAACCGTAAAGATTTCGGAATTGCATTCGTAGGTGCTGGAGGTTCTATCATAAAAGACGAAGTTTTATTACAAGTAGATTTATCAGCTAAACCAGCTGCTGCAACTGAAGAAGCTGCAAAATAATCGAATTGAATATTCATAAAATAATAGAAGCCATTTATCTTAGATAGATGGCTTTTTTGTTTTAGAGGCGAAAAAATATAATTTCTCTCATTTTTTTTGTGATAATTAATTGAACTTAATTATATTCGTACTCATAATTAATAACATACATTAACAAAACAATGAAAACAATTAAGTTCTTCCATCCGGATGAAACATTTAATTATAATATTGAAAAATCGTTATGCAAAGTCGTTTTTCAAGGAAATAAAAAATGTTTGTTGGTCGAAATACATTCGACTGATGACTTAGAACACGTAGAAGGCGATTCGTTACAAAACGATTTTCCTCAACTTTCTTTATTTATTGATGATTTTCCTTTGGATGTAGAATCTGTAGAAGAATTAAACGGTAAAAAAGTTTCTATTCCTTACGGTTTTGCCGAGGAAGAAGACGAAGAAGGTGAAACTGTGGAAGTATATTATACAACGTTGAATGTTTCGGAAGAAGATTACGAAACGGTAAACAACGAATTAACTTTTAGTGTAAACGACAAAGGAATTTTGACCTTGAATTGGAAAGGTGAAGTGCAAGATTTTGTAGAAGAATCTGAAAAAGATATTCCTTTCGAAATAGAATGTACATTTGAAGAATTCGAATTCACAGAAGACGATTTTGAATAAAAAAAATACAACAAAAACCTCTCAATTTAGAGAGGTTTTTTTAATCACTATAAATTATGAAAAAGTTTACTTTAACTCATCGATTATTACATTGGACAATCGGAATATCGATGATAATGCTTTTCTTAACTGGTTTTTTGAGAATGGAATGGATGAGCAAGAAAAATCTTTCTGCTTTAATTACCAATGAAGTTTCAAAAGAAGGTTTAAACATTTCTGACGCTACTTTAAAAACAATTGGAAGAAGTTCTTTAGAACCAATGTGGCAATGGCACGAAATATTTGCTTATATCGCTTTAGGTCTTTTTGCTGTCCGAATTGTTTATATGCTGGTAAAGGGAATCCGATTTCCTAATCCTTTGAAAGTCATTCAACATCCGAAAAATTTCAGGGAATAATTTATATGATTTTCTATTTGTTAATGCTAATTAATATTGTGACAGGATTTTATTTAATGTGGGGAAATGGAACTTACAAAGACCCTATGGAAGAACTGCATAAAACTGCAATATATTGGTTTCCTATCTTCTTTCTCATTCATCTCATAGGAGTTATTATCGATGAAGTCAATAAAAATTCTGGAATTGTTTCTAAAATGATAAATGGTAAAGATTAAAAATAAAAAAGACACTTTATAAAGTGTCCTTTTTATTTAAACAATTGATATATTTTATCTTTTTCGTAACCTTCGATAGTTACTTTTTGATCAGTACTATAAAATGTATATTCTCTACGATTATCCGTATCTATAATATAATTCGGAAAAGATTTGTTAGCTCTATTCATTCTTGCTTCTTTGAGATTTTTTCGATCCTTGTTCGATATCAAAAAAGTCTTTTTATCAAGAATCAAAAAATAATAGTCCTTTTGCAACGAATAATAGTTACTTGACGATTTTACAGTTAAGATTAATTTATTATCCTTTACTTGATAAGTTCCTTCTGCAAAACCATAATTAGCATTATTGATTTCTTTACCATTTTTATCTAACTCTACAATACAGCTATAAAAAACAGACTTGTATTTGAATTGTTGATTATTAAACAATTTCAATTCAAAGTTGCTATTAAAACCTTCTAATTTAAAGATTAAAGGAGTCGTCAATACTAATTTATCTTGCGCTTTTGTATTAATTGCAAGTAAAAATAATAATCCAACCAATAATTTATTCCACAAATTCATATAACTGATTAACAATTATATAAATTTAAAGAAAATTATCTTCCTTTCATAAAAATCCAAGCTAATAAACCCCAACCGATAATCATGAATAATCCTCCAAGTGGCGTAATTGGTCCTAAAAATTTAAGGTTTGCATTCCAATGTTCTGCGAATGACAACAAATAGATACTTACAGAAAAAACAAATGTTCCGGCAATTAAACACCAAGCAGCAGAACGTTCTAATAAATTATTAAATTGAAAATACATTCCAACAGCTAACAAAACAATTGCGTGATACATTTGGTAACGTACCCCAACTTCAAAACTTGCTAATTTTTCTGCAGGCAAAATTTTCTTGAACGCATGAGCTCCGAAAGCACCTAATATAACCGCCGTCATTCCGTATAATGAAGCGATTGTCAACACAAGATTTTTCATAAATTATCTCTTTTTATTTTATTCAGATTTCTTTTTTCCTGCCACAAAATCTTTCAAATAATATGGCTCGAAATACGCAACATCTTCAAATGATTTTTGATTAAACTTTTCTTCCGCAACACGAATCATATCTTTTGCCGATGGAAAAGTTTGTATAAACGTAGCATCTAAATGCGCTAAAACTTCTTGACATTTTTCTGCTCCATCACCCACAAAAATAATTTTATTTCCTTTCAATTCTTCAAAAGAAGTTTCATCGATTACTTTAGCTTCTGTTTCTGTTAACTGATTTCCTTGCTTATCAAACAAAGCTGTATAGACTTCCATTCGTCTTGCATCAATCATCGGAATGATATAATCGACCTCTTGATTCAATTGTGATTCCGCCAAAATTTGCAACGAATTAATCGCCATCAATGGAATATCAGAACCATATGCAAAACCTTTAGCAGACGAAACGCCAATACGCAAACCTGTGTAAGAACCTGGACCTTTTGAAACACAAACCGCCTCGATATCTTTCCAATTTATTTGCGCACCTTCCACACACCAATCCACAAACTGATTCAGTTTTTCGCCATGTGCATAATTTTCATCACTTTCTTCAACCAAACATAGTTGAACGCCATCTTTAGCAATCGAAACCGAACAATTTTTTGTTGAAGTTTCTAAATTTAAGATTGTTGCCATGCTGCAAAGATACATCACGAAAGTTAGATGATTTATGTTTGATAAGATGATTTTCTTTCGGAAATAGAGAAAATAGTTAGCTTTAATCGATTTCTTTGACCAATTCTAATCTGTCCACAATAGAATTTTGTTCTAAAATAGTTCCTGGAGAAAGAACTGCATTTGCTCCAATTTTTGAATCGTCTCCTACCAAAGCTCCAAATTTCGTTACACCAGTTGAAATAATTTGATCGTTGACTTTTACAGAAATGTTTTAACAATACGTTCATTGTAATGATTCGCACAAATAGAACCAGCCTCAAAATTTACATTTTCACCAATTAAACTATTTCCAACAAAATTGAAGTGAGCTATTGCTGATTTTTCAAAAAGAATTGCTTGTTTTACTTCTGATCCCGGACCAACAATAACCGAATTCGTAAGAAAAATTGGTCCACGTAAATAGGCATGCGCTCCGATAAAACAATTTTCTGAAATAATAATTGTTCCTTTTAGTGTAACTCCTTTCTCTACAGTTGCAGATTTATGAATCGCAACATTACCTTCGATCCTATAATCATCAGATAGTTGCTGAATTTTATTCGTAAGAATTTCTTCTTAATTATCTACGATTTCCCAAGGTTGCTGATTTGCATTTTCTGGAAAGTGAGACAAAAAACTTTTTACGTAATCTTGAATATTTATCATTTCTAAATTTAAAAAATCTAGAAATAAATTATATCAAAAAAAGGTTATTAAAATAGTTAAACCTCTATTTCTCCTCCAACGTTATTGGAACGCCAGCATAGAAATCTAATACTTTTTGTTTAAAAATGTAATTGTATTTCGCTTGCAACATTTGCGATTCTGCAACCATCATATCATTACGCGAACGGTTAAAATCGTATTGATTAATGACTCCAGCATTGTAAGATTTTTGTGCAAAATCGTATGAAATTTTCGCATATTTTACCGCTTCTTTCGACGAGTCGTATGACGCATAAGAACTATTTACTTCGAAATACGCAGATTGAACATTTTTCAGCACATCTTGTTTCGATTGTAGAAGGTCAACTTTTGCTAAATCCTCGTTGATTAATGCTTTCTGAATATTAATTTTATAGGAATATTGATTCCAAATTGGAATACTCACACCAACTCCAAAAACGCCTGTTACATTATGTCCTAATTGCTCTAATAATGCATCTTGACGTAATCTTTTATTGAAATATTGTAGATAATTCGTTCCGAAATTGAAACTTCCTGTCACTTTTGGAAATAATGAAGTTCGCGCGATTTGAGTTTCTTTCGCAGCAACATCAATTTGCAATTCGGCATGTTTTACAGAAGGCTGATTTTGATAAGCCGTTTCTACCACATCATCCAAATTATACAATTGAGACGTTACATTATCTGGAATTTTGACATCAGTTACAGCAAAATTTCGGTAATCATTTAATTGCAACAACATCGCTAAATTGAACAATGCACGCTCTATTTCGATTTGTGCATTTACCACTTCACGTGTATTTGTCGCGACTTCAGATTCAGATTGTGCTACAACAGATTGAGCTACAGTTCCAGCTTTGAACTTTTTTTGATTTTGATCTAATAATTGTTTCGAAATAGTTAGATTTCCAACTGCAACTTGTTTCAATTCTTTGTTCAATAAAACCGCTAAATAATAATTCGCTACTTGCAACGAAATATCATTTATCGTCATTGCAGTTTGCACTTTCGACGCTTCCAATTCCAAAGCAGCTTTGTCTTTATTCAATTGAACAACTCCACCACTATAAATATTAATGCTCGATTGTACGCCAAATGAATACGCAAATTGATAATATCCCTTTTCTATTGTTGGATTATACGTTCCGATTGTAAAGTTAGTATCTACATAACCCGAAACCGTTGGCAACCATGCATTGTAGGTTAACTCTAAATTTTTATTGAAAATTTCTTGGTTGATGGTATTCTGCTGAACAGTCAAATTATTTTTCGAAGCATACTCAATACACTTTTCAATTGTCCATTCTTCTTGGGCAAACGAAGAAAGAGAAGTAATAAATAGTAAAGTAAAAAATAATTGTTTCATAGACTATTCTTGTCAGAAAATTAAAGATATAAAATAAGTCGAATTTCTAACCAAAATGTTACGAAATTCGACTTAAAGTTTTATTTGGTCAGTAAATTAACCTTTAATTTTTGAAGCAATTGCAAATTCTTCTGCAAAAGCAGCGATTCTTTCTGCAACTTCTTTTTCCTCTGTTGCTCTTTCGTAAGAACTAGACATCGAAATTAAAATTTGATGAAAGAAACGTTTCATATCATCTTGTGTCATTTCTTTTGTCCACAAATCGATGCGCAAAGCCTCTTTTGCTTTATCATCCCAAACAGAAAGTAACATTGCTTTTGTTTCTTCGTGACTAATTCCACCGTCTGGTGCATTCCAAGTCATTTTTTCTGGCACGTGATTTTCGTCCAATTCAATCTCTACTGTAATATTTGTTGTTCTCATAACTTCTAATTATTAGTTTATTTCACAAAATGGTAAACTTTACCATCAATTGTTTTTGTTGTATAATTTGTTGAATTATTACTTTCTAAAGCTGGCTTATATTTAGAATCTTTGAATATTTTTTGACCATCCATATCATCTAATAAAGCTTTCAATTCTACCTTCGGATTCTCTTTCATGTATTGACGAATAATTTGCAAACCAATCCAAGCCGCAATTCTTCCTGGAGAATCTTGCTCAATTTCATTATTAAATTTAGAAAATGGACTAATTGCTAAAAAGCGTTTATCCAAAGAAGCATCTGAACTGAATACATAATTTTGTTCTACAAAAAAGTTCCAAATTTGACCTTCGTTCTCAATACACCACTGAATTTGTTCTGGCGTGTAACCAACTTTATATTCGTCCGGCGTATCTGTTAACAATGCATCTTGCAAAATCAATTTCTTCCCTTCATAAATCATTTTATCAATAAATAATTGATTTCTTGGGCTAAATGTAACCACATCATTCGCAATCGCATCAACTGCTTGAGAAGGCAAACGATTAAGATCTAAATTGGTGCGCAAATAACGTTCTACGCCAATGCTATCATATAATTTATTCTTTGACCCCAAATACGCATCCATCGCAATAAACATCAAGCCAGATTGCTGACTAAACATCACAGGATAATCTATATTTTGTAAACCTGATGAATAGGTATAAACCGTCGGAATTTTATATTCTGGAAAATAAAATTGGTAACGTTGAAACATCGGAGTTAACGATTCATTTAAGTTTTTAAAATCTCCAAAAACCTTTCGAGATTGTCCATAAATACTCAATTCTTCTTTATTACGACGTTGACTTTCCCATACATCATCCGCAGTTTTTGCATCAAAAAAGAAAGGATAATCTTTTCGTAAAGTCGCTAAAGGAATCGAATCGTTAAAAAAATCTTGGCTGATATCATGAATATTCAACTGAACATTTTGTTCTTTGACATCCACTTCCCACGATTTTTCTTTTTTGCACGCAGTAAATAAAATTAAACTCGCAAAAGCTAAGCCATATACAAATTTCATTGCTTGGTTATTTAGCTAACAAAAATAGTAAAATAATCTGTAGTATTTTCAACCCTAATTTTTTTCATAATCTGCTATCTTTGAAATAAATTATTAAACTATGCAAACTGAAAAAGTTGTAGAATATATTGTTTCTTGGTTGAAAGATTATTTGGAAACAGCGCACCAAAAAGGCTTTGTGATTGGAATTTCGGGCGGAATTGATTCGGCTGTAACCTCAACACTTTGTGCGATGACAGGCTCCCCTTTACTTAATTTGGAAATGCCAATTCATCAAGAAAAAAATCAAGCGGATAGAGCAAAACGTCATATTGAATGGTTAAAAAATAAATTTTCTTCGCCAATTGATTCAATAGAAGTTGATTTAACCTCAACTTTTGATGAAATGGTTTCGGCTTTACCAGAAACGGAAACGACAGATAAAGTGAATTTAGCGTTGGCCAATACGCGCTCTCGTTTGCGTATGACAACATTGTATTATTTTGCTGGTTTACACAATTATTTGGTTGCAGGAACAGGAAATAAAGTCGAAGATTTTGGTGTTGGTTTTTATACCAAATATGGTGATGGCGGTGTAGATCTTAGTCCAATTGCAGATTTGATGAAATCGGAAGTGTATAAAATTGCTGAGTTTTTAGGCATTAATACAGATATTCAAAAAGCAAAACCAACCGATGGTTTGTTTGGCGATGATCGTTCGGATGAAGATCAATTGGGAGCAAATTACGATGAATTGGAGTGGGCGATGAAAGCGAAAGAAGCTGGAAAAACTACAGATGAATTTGAAGGAAGAGAAAAAGAAGTTTTCGAGATTTATTCGAGATTAAATCGTATTAACCAACACAAGATGGTTCCAATTCCGATTTGTGATATTCCTGAAGAATTGATGAAGTAAGTTGCGGTAAGCACAATTAATTTTTTCAATATAAAAGCAAGCGAAAGGTTGCTTTTTTTTATTTTGATGTGATGTTGAAACGAGTTCAATATGACTTACGTATAAATGTCATTCTGAATAAAACGTTAGTAGAATGAAGAATCGAAGATTCCTCCTAACGTCGGAATGACATTTTCTTAGTTTACACTTGAATAAGTCAAAAAGATAAGAAAAACAAAAAACTCAGTAATACTACTGAGTTTTTTTATGTTGTAAATAATATGCTATTGCGATATATGCGAGGGAGATTCCGGATAAGTTTGCCATTAAATCGACAAAATCAAAACTACGATGAAGTGATGTTAAAATACCTTGCAAAATTTCGATAAGAAAACTTACCAAAAACGGAATTATCATCAAGCGCAGAGTTGTTATTTTGTATGCGACAAATAACAAAATCGTCATCATCCCAAACATTCCACAATGTACAATTTTATCTAAATTATCAATCTCCAAAAAGATTTCTAATTCTTTGATTGTGCTTAATTTCGAGAAATTTTCTTGTGGAAGTAGCGTCAGATAAAACACCAACGCTACATATGCAAAGAATATTATTTTTTTTGTCTTATGCACCAATTAATTCTCCGTAAGCAGCTGCGTCTAATAAAGCATCTAATTGAGAAGCATCTTCAATTTTTACTTTGATAATCCACCCTTTTCCGTAAGGATCAGTGTTGATTAATTCTGGCTCACCTTCTAATTCAGTGTTAAATTCTACAACTTCACCGCTAATTGGCATAAATAAGTCAGAAACTGTTTTTACTGCTTCTACTGTTCCAAATACTTCTTCTTGACCTAAAGTTTCTCCTTCTGTTTCTACGTCAACATAAACAATATCTCCTAACTCTCCTTGTGCGAAAGCTGTAATACCGATTGTTGCTACATCTCCTTCTACAGAAATCCACTCGTGATCTTTACTGTACTTTAAATTGTTTGGAATGCTCATAATGTTTGTTTTATTGTTTTTTTAATTTCCGAATGTAAAGGTAGCACTAAATCCGGCACGAATTTGAGAAATTGGAAAAGCTGTTGAAATTTTATATTTACTCATCATCTGATCCCAATAGAATCTCAAGTTCAAATTCTTACTTACGTTATAATCTGCCGTTATCTTAAACGTCATAATTCGCTGTCCACCTGTAATTTGCGAATCTCCATAAATACTTGTTGGTACGTTTGGATTTTGTACGTCATCAAAGTTATAAATTACTTTTCGAATTGTTGTTTGATTATCTCTTAATGAGAAATCTCCACGAATATTTAAGTCACCTTTGATTGTTTTCTGATTTCCTTGGTAACGAATCTTCATTTTGAAATCTTTGAAAATATACCCAAATCCAATAATATATTCAGATCCATAATCTTCTGTATACGTATAATTTGTTGTACTTAATGATAATAAACGATCTCTGTTATATTGCGCACGTAATTGCATACTGTTACGGAATGTTAAATCCACTCCCAATAATGGTGAAAATGATTCGATCATCGTAACCGCTCCATATAAATTCTGCGTATAGAAGTTTCCGTTTTCATCTTTACCAGTCACTTGTCCGCCACCCATAATTCCTGTATCTAACATAAAGTTTGGATTGGACTGAATACCAGTTGTTGTATATGTCGAATTATATGAACTCGAAACCTCAACATTATCAAAATATTTATTGATAATTGGAACAGATTTCAATCCTGTGTACGTTACGCGCCAGTTCGGAACCGGAATAGAACGATTGTATCCTAATTTAGACGAACCTGCATCTTTTCCTTGCACCGCCGCTAAAAATGCTGGTAAAAGTACATCAGAACTTCTTGCATTAAATCCTTCGTAATAACCAAGTCCATCTACATTTCCGCTACCTCTTTTTTGTGCTAAACGTCCAGAAATAGTTTTAGTATTTGTTAGGAATTGCTCAAAAATTGCATCTCCATCTTTGAAAGCTGTTTTGATATTTACGGTCGAAATATTAAGATTTGCTAATTCATCAATGTAAGGATTTTCGACTGCTAAATTGAATCCTGAATGATAAATACGACGATCTTTTGTACGTTTTGCACTCAAATCAATTCGTAAATCTGGAATTGGCTCAATCAAAGCAGTTCCATTAAAATCAGAACCTTTTGTAATTTGATACGCATCTGTCATCAATTCATCTCCTACAATCAATCCTCTTTCAACTAATTGTCGTTTAATATCGAATTGTGTTCCATAAACGAAGCCTAAACTTGGACCATTTTTACCATCAACACCAAAGAAACCTGGCTCGTATAATAATCCTGGAATTACAGCTCCATTTGTTTGATTAAATGTAAAATTAGCACGTTTTAGTGATGATAAAATCATCCAACCATAATCTTTTGCTGTAAATTTATGTTTGAATTTGTATGCTGATTTCTTATTTGTACGACGTTTCTTAGAGAATAAAGTTGTGTAAACTGTATTCAACGAATCTATTTCTGCACGACGGCCTTTCAAAATCGAATCATAGCGTTTGTAACCTTTAAACTCTGGATAGAATTTAGCAAAATCCAAATCTCCCATCAAATTGATCGAATTCGAGTTTTGAGCTGTACCATTTCCTAAATTAACAGGTCTTCCGTCTACTTCAAAATTTCTGTAAGCAGTAGAAGTTGCAACCCAGTTATAATTCGATGTAAATCCTGCTTCAACATTCATCCAATTGAGATATGGGAAGAATTTTAAAGGTAATTTATAATTCACCTGAAATTGTTGATCGTATTGAACTGGACGTCCAATTGTGAACATATTTTGCCAAATCATATCTTGATCTGCACGCTGGAAAGTTGTTCCATCATTCAACGTCATTGTCGAAGATGTTAAATCTAAACGCAACGATTTTGTCAAATCAAAACCTAAATTATATTGCCAATTGAACAAGAAATTGTTACTATATGTCGGACGAATTAAGCTCGAAGAACTTCCTCCTCCTAAATATTGACTGATATCGCGATATTGTCTTTCACTATACGTTCGCGCAATCTCTGTACGGAAAGAGAAACGTGTTGGCAAAGGATTCACATTAAATTCACGAATAAATTGTAAATATTTTCCTGATTCCTCTTTTGGTTGAACCGCACGCCATTTTTTGAAAGGTTCGTAAGATTTTCCTCTAAATCCGAAATTATAATTAATCGACGCTCTTAATTGTTGGTTGATGTTATATTGCGTGTAAATATCACGGTAATAATTATCCGAATACATCATCGAAACTGAGAAGTTAGAAGGATCATAAAAACGAACAGGGTTGTTGTTATTTGTAGATCTAACTTTTCGAATATTGTTAAAGGCAAAACTTTTGAACTGCGTATAAGTACGAACAACTTTTTCTAATTCGGCTTTATTAGGCGCTTCATCAAAAATAATATCGTTGTCTAATGGATTATATTTTGGATCGACAAAACTTTCCTGAATTGTAAAATCGAATGGAATTTCCATTCCCCATTTCTTTGGTAAGAATTTGTCTAATTTTACTTGTGCATTCAACGCATATTGTAATGATTCGTCCTGATTACGATTTGCAGGACCTTGATCTATCGCACCAAAACCTACAGAACTTGTGCTTCCCGAGACTTGTACATTTGCGAAGTCACCTAAATTGAACTGCACATTTGCGGAAGCTGCATAACCTCCTTGGTTATCAATTTCGCTCAGACGAAGTTCATTTATCCAAAGTAAAACTTCTTTATCAGACGGTCCAGAAGTGTTACGAACCCCAATCATGATCGAAGATACATTCCCCAATGTTGGACGACCTTTTACATAAACCGTTTTGTTTGGGTTCTCTTGATCAAAAGCAAAATTGAAACGTTGCAATGTACTGAAGCCATCCGCATCTCTTTGTTTTTTAGCATCTGTAAACAAATCTGTATTCAGATCGATAAAGTTTTCATCAGGCCAAACTGCGCTTTCTGTTGCAGAACTTTGCGGCGTATATTTCAACGGCATTTCGTATTCGTAGTAGTTATCTGTATAATCACTACCTACACGAATAAATAATTTTGTACCATTATCAATGGCATTTGACGCTCTATCTAATAAATTTTGAGCAGACACAAACATTTGTAATTTTTTGTATCGACGCAAATCTAAATTTGTATTCTTGAAAATAGCTTTTGAAGTACTTCCTGGTTTAAACTTCGCTTTCAATGTCATCGAAGCTTCATTCTGAGATTGATATCCCGTTGTTCCTTGTGTTTGTTCACGATAAACTCCAGGAGGAATCATATAACGAGGACGATCTGTACCATTTCGCTCGATACTAACCTCACCAACTTCTAAATCATCAATATTTTTATCCTCCTCATAACCTTCTTGATTACTAATGATATAAGGATAAATGTTTTTGGTATAACGACGCCATTCAGAACGAACTAAATCAAACGTACCAAAACGAAGAGTTGTTTCTTCCTCGAAACCTCGCATCACCATACGCATAAAACGAGCAGCTGTTAATACGCTTTCTGCTTGCGCAATAGACGCATCATTGTTTAACTCTTCTACTCCATCTCCGTCAAGATCTAAATCAAAGTTATCAACAGGAATACGAACTTGATACCATTTAACATCATGTTTCGTTTTGTCAGGAAATTCCCCTTGAACTGTTTTTCGAGTAACAATAAATTTATTGTTTGGATCTTCTAACGTTTGACGGTTAATTTTTAACGTATACTGATTATAGTTTTCTGTTTGATCTAAATTGAAATCACCATTAATATCTTCTGTATCTGGAGTTAAAGATGATGCATGTAAAGGATTATCGGTTGAATTGTTTCCTTGCGGATTTCTGAAATAACGGTAACGATCTTGAACTGTATTCCCAATTGATGCTCCTCTGAAACGATCATCTAAAAAGAATAAATAATTATCATTCGCAGGATCTAATTCTCCTGTAACTAAATTATTACTCGTTATTCCATAACGTTGGGCTTCTTCCTCATCTGTTAATCCATTATAACCCAAATCTTGTTGTTTTCGGGCAGCTCCATCTGTATCAAAAGCATATAAAATTGGATTTAACTGAGGTGTTACACCCCATTTAGAAGCAACAGTCGCCGCTCCATTTCCAGAATGAGGCAATCCATTTTCGTACATCATTTCGCCGTCTTTCAAGACGTCTTCCGAAACATTTCCTAAATGTACCAATAACTCTCCTTCTCCACCTTTTCCATCTGCATAAGGATCCATCATCCAAAACTCGATGTATTCCACATTCGAATCTTTGAAGTTAGAAACTGAAATAGGACGCATAATTGCTCCCCAATTTTTCGTGTCTACTGCATTTGGATTAACATTATAAGGTCCACGTTCTTGTGGATAGAATGTCATATCTAATGTGCTGATATACGAATTCGTACCAGCCATTACATCACGTTGATCAAAAAGTTCTTTTAGCTTAATACGACGCGCCATATGCGTTGACATTTGTTGATCCGTTAAAGGCGAGCTTCCACCCATCCCATAAAAACGAGGATCAATCGTGTACCACGATAACATACGACGACCATTATTAAATGATAAATCGTCATTTTTCATTCCATTCGGGAAGAACGGGTGATAGCCGGAAGCTGAATATCCAGCAGGTTTTCCTGGTGTTGATCCAAATTTCCATGAACCAACATCTAATAAACTAATGCGAGATTGTGCATCTTCGAAATCGTCTATATAAGAATAACCTCCTGTCACTTTGTTCATTCCTGGCATCAAATAAGCCGCCTCTGCCTGAACACTAATGTTCGACATTTGGTCCGTTTTGATTCCCGGAATTTTATTTGTTAAACGAGTTAACCACTCAGCTTCTGAGTTATATTGTGTATTAAGTCCAACAATTGTGTTATTCACAGGTTCTGAACCAAATTGTGTTTTTTGCGTAACTGGACGTTCTTGGTAATTAATTAAAGTTCCGCCTAACATAAACTTATCACTAAATTTATGCTCGACATTAATTCCCATGAAACGTTTTTTCTGTAAATTAAATGTAGATTGATTTTCTAAAGAAACATTAATTGGTGCTCCAGAATTTTTCAATTGTTCATTGATGATTTTTACACGCCCCAACTGATAATCTACCGTATAATCTACGCCTTCCGTCAACGTTGCTCCACCAGAAGTTACTTTAACAGAACCTTGCGGCACATTGAAAGCGCCCAACGGAATACCATCTGTCACCGTTCCTTTGTAACGACCTTCTAAGGTATAACGATTGGCTAATTTTTCGCCAGAAAGTGTATTTGGTAATTGATGATAAATTTGATTGAAAACGTATTCTTCATTTTGACCTTGTAATTTATTGCTCAAATATTTACCAAAAGGTTCAACAGAAGTGAAAATAATATTTCCTCTTTCTGTATCAATTGTTAACCCTGGTTGAAAATCAAATAAACCATCACCTTTACTTCCATCAGGATTTTGTTGTAATTGTCCGTTCGAATTTAATCTATCCATGTTCAGAACTTGAATTAACGATTGTTCTGAAACAGCAGAATTTGGTAAGTAATTTAATTTTCCAGAAGATTGTTCACCATTATCTTTGAAATTAATATTCATCAAGAAATCTTCACTCGAAACACCATAAGCATTTAGCGAATAAATATTTTTCATCATCAAATCCCACATTGGCGAAGCCACATTAACTGCAGAATTTGGTTTGATTAATTTCGCGATAATTGGTTTATCTGTCTCACTCGACATTTGTCCAACTTTGTATAATTTTGTCGGATCAGAACTTAACGAATACTGAAACGAAACCGCTAACAAATCTTCACCATCAACCAAAGGCGTATTCAAGGAAATGTATCCTAA
This sequence comes from Empedobacter sp. UBA5987, assembly GCF_002429865.1. NCBI lineage: Bacteria > Pseudomonadati > Bacteroidota > Flavobacteriia > Flavobacteriales > Weeksellaceae > Empedobacter > Empedobacter sp. UBA5987. Next base: position 38,247 of record NZ_DJBB01000012.1, on the reverse strand, counting down.
TTTTGGATAGAAAGTGAATTCGGAAGCATCAAGTTTTCGAACATTTTCGTTGACGATAAAGTTTTCTCCATCCTGAAATTGTTCACCATTGAAAGAATATCCGTTCAAATAACTTCTTGCATCACTAATCTTGGTAAAACCTTGAGAATTAATCTCATTAAATAAGGCATTACTACTATTTTGAGGCGCTGTACCACCTTCTGCAATATCTCGCAAAGCGATAATAGAACGTCTATTCTGTTGATTCCCTCCAGATTTATCAACTTTCCAAACCTCAATATTACTGATATTGATATTACTGTTAACTGCAGGATAATTTGCTAACGCTCTATCGTAACTATTTCTAAAAAATTGACCTAAGAAAAAGTGTCTATTGTATTCATATTTTTCGGCAGCGACTTTAAAATCAGTCATCACACCACCACCTTGAACCACAATATTTTTAGATTCCGAACGTTGTTCTGAAAAGACAGCCGATACATTTGTACGACCGAATTTAAGATCTGTTCTAACTCCAAAAAGTGACTGTGCACCTGTAATCAACGAAGTACTAAGCGGCATCGAAATATTACCAACCTCTATATTTTGTAGGATATCATCTTCTCCTCCAAATGGATCCAATTTATTCCCCAAAGCCTTTCTCCACTGAAGTTTCATTTGATTTTCGAAGCCAAAACCAGCTTGCGTGTCATAATTCACTTTCATCTGAAGATTTTCTCCGACTTTACCCAAAATACTCAATTGCATACGTTGATTAAGATCCATTGTAAGCGTTTGACGGTTTTGTGGCAACAACATTGGATTATCTATCTTTTGCAAGAAAACACCCAATTCTAAATTTGCATAACCTTGCGGAATCAATGAAATTTCTGATCCACCAAAAATAGTTTCGAAAGCTTTAGATTTCACCTTAAAACTTGGTAAAATACTTCCTTCTTTTTTTCCTTCCTTATCTCCAAAACGTTCTTCACGATAAAATTGATCGTTGGTTTGAGATTTTGTACGGAAATAATTTTTCATGTCTTGATTCTGAACCAAAGTCAGGTATTCTTGACGTGTCAAATAGATAGGTTCGGAAACTAAACTTGTTCCAATTTGAGGATATAAAATATACTGACGCTTTATCGCATCATATTGTACATCGTATTTTATTTGATTATCTAAAAACAATCCACCTTTTTGATCTCGGATAGGAAACTTAAGCGTATCACTTTCCTGAGCCATAACATCGCTCATAGTTCCCATTGCAAAAAGGAAACACAAAGCTGCTATAGTAGAGCCTTTACGAATAGTTTTTGGTTCGTTATGAATCTTCATTAAATTTTCTTCAAGGTTTCTTTTACTAAGAATTCCACGTCTGCATCTGGCTGATCTTGTAGGATTTTGTCCATGATTTTCTCTGCAGATTTTTTAGGAATTCCTAAAACTTCTAAAGCAGATAACGCTTCATTCTTAGATTTATTTTTAACCGAAGTAGAATTAACATCTAATATTAAATTTTGATCCAATTTATCTTTCAAATCAATGATGATTCTTTGCGCTGTTTTAGCACCAATTCCTTTTACACTTTGCAATAATCTAGCATCTTCTTGAGCGATTGCAGTTGCAATTTCTTTGGAAGAAAGTGTCGAAATAATCATCATTCCAGAAGCTGGACCAACACCGTTAACACTAATTAATTTCTGAAAAATTTCTCGTTCTAGTTTTGTTGCAAATCCATAAAGTATATGTGCATCTTCGCGAACAATCAAATGTGTAAAAATTGTAACCAATTCTTCGTGTTCTAAAGTAGAATATGTATTCAATGAAATATTGACCCAATATCCGACCCCATTACAATCTATTACAACATTTGTTGGATAAATCTCGATTAATTTACCTCTTAATTGTGTTATCATTTTGATGTTTATTTAGTTACACTACATATAGTGATAACGTCAAAAATACGATTTATTTTGTAAGGATGAAAGTATTGATTTTAATGAAAGCCTTGTCAAGATTTAAATCTTGACAAGGCTTCAATTGATTTGAATTAAATATTTTGAGAAATCAATTTTTAGTTTTTCATATTGTTGTTGGTTTGAAATATAACCGTCGTACTAAACGGAGGAAATGTAAATACAGTTTTAAAATAATCAGTTGAATACTCTTTATCACTAATAGGATTATTAAACGTTACTCTCGTTTTAAGACTAGAACATCTTAATTTGTCATCATAATTTTTATCAAATGAATAAGGTAATGGTTCAAAATAACCCTCATAATTTTTTTCACAAGGATATAATCCGTCAGATTCTAATGGACTTTGTTCAAATACTTTTCCAAAATGTTGAACTATAAATAATATTATTATTGAAATTAATAAGGATAAAATAATAATTTTTAAATTTTTCAAATTCAAAAATTCAAAAATTCAATTAATTACAAATAAATTTACATACAATGCTCATCCATTCCATTTAGCTGAAGTGCTTCTTTGGCTGGTGAGATAAAAGGTATGTTTAATTCTAATCCGCGAAGTATAAATAATACACCCAAAATAAGAGTGATAATTGGTAAGATTTTTAAGATCGTTTGACGCTGTTTCACTGATAAAAAATTACCAAATAAAACGGTTGCAAACATCAAAGGCAGAGTTCCAAGTCCGAAGAAGAACATGAATAGTGCACTTTTGTAAACTGATCCTAAACCAATGGCTGCTGTAAGTGAAGCATAAACCATTCCGCAAGGTAAAAGTCCGTTTAATAGACCAACTATATAAAGAGAGGAAGAATCTTTCTTGATTAAGAATTTACCAAGAGAGAGTTTTACTTTTATCATCAAGGCGTTTACAGGGCGAAGTTGCGTAGCACCATTTTCATAGAATTTTGGAATCATGACCATAATAATCATCAAAACTCCAATCAAAATACTTAGATAATTTTGTAATCCAACAAATGAAAATGATTCACCAATCAATCCTAAAATTGCACCTAAAATTGTATAAGTGGTTACACGTCCTAATTGATAAGTCAAATTACGAAGTGTAAATTTTAGTTTGTTTTGAGATTCTAATCCCAAAGAAAAAGCAATAGGTCCGCACATCCCCACGCAATGCAGGGACGATGTAAGACCTATGGATAATGCTATGATAACTATTGTGAAATCCATCGAATGGACTTTTTAATCAAATAAGTTTGATTATTTTCTTTCCAGCTTAAAGTTAATTCGTATTCTCCATCAATTAACTTAACAGATGGTACTAAAAAATTCTTTTTATCAGATAATTTAATCGGCATTTTGACATCTTTTGTTTCGTCATCATTACGCATCAAAAAAATATCTCCTTTAAAATCGGCAGCAGTAGTTGCTGGAAATTGAAATAAAAATCCATTTGCTTGTACAATAACTTCTGGTTTTTCGGCCAAAGCATTTGCACGTTTTTCAGCATTTATTTCATCCTGAAAATGAATTTCTTTTTCGTAATAATCCTCAGTTACCATTCCGCCTGTATCTCCTGCAAAATATAACAACGATAGAATGAATATCATAAAACATCCCAAAGCAATTGCTACATAATGTCCCCAATTTAACTTCATATGATTAATATTTGAATGGAGCTGAGAAGCTCGTTTCGTATTTATCGATTACTTTTCCTTTTTGATTGACTAATCCAATCACTACTTTTTCTTTGTACGATTTTACTTCATCCATTGGAATTTTCAAGAAGAATTTCCCTTGGATGATTTGACCTTTTTCCATGTTCAATTTATTTTCGCCTTCGTACATTTCTACTTTTGAGTTTTTGTGTGATAGCAATTGAACTGTTACAATTTGGTCTGCATTTGTTTTATTGTACAATGTATACTCGAATTGATTAACGTAATATTTACCTTCTACTTTGTAATCTGTTCCAGGAACTTTAAGGTATTTAGATTCTACATCAGAACGAGAGAACAAGAAAGCTGTCATTGCTCCAATTAATAATAATAAAGCAAATGTATAAGCAGCTAATCGTTTTGTGAATTTGAATTTTTCGCCACGTTTGATATCATCTTCCGAAGCATAACGAATCAATCCTGTTGGTAAACCGACTTTTTCCATTACTTCGTCACATGCATCAATACAAGCTGTACAGTTAACACATTCTAATTGGATTCCGTTACGAATATCAATTCCAGTAGGACAAACAACAACACATTGACCACAGTCAATACAATCTCCTTTTCCTTCTGCTTTACGATCTTCGTTCTTTTTGAATTTTGCTCGACCAGCTGTTCCTTCACCACGTTTAAAATCGTATGTTACATTTATTGTATGCGAATCAATTAATACACCTTGGAAACGTCCGTAAGGGCAAACCAATGTACAAGCTTGTTCGCGGAACCATGCGAATACGAAATAAAACATTGCTGAGAAGAAAACTAATCCAACCAATGTACCAATATTTTCTGCTGGTCCTTCTTTTATCACATCATACAACGCATCAGCTCCAATAATGTAAGCTAAGAATACATTGGCGATGATAAATGAAATGATTGCGAAGATGGTCCATTTCAATAATTTTTTACGAATTTTTTCTTCGTCCCAATCTTGCTTATCTAATCTAATTTGTTTTGCTCTATCTCCTTCTATGGCGTATTCTATTTTTCGGAAAACCATTTCCAAAAAAATTGTTTGCGGACATACCCATCCACAAAATAAACGACCATAAGCCATGGTAAATAAAACGATGAAAATAATTGTCGTAATCATTCCTAAAGCTAGAAGGAAGAAATCGGATGTAAAGAACGGAAATCCGAATAAGATGAATTGGCTGTGCAAAACATCAAATTTGAACAATGGATTTCCATTAGGTAATTTAAAGAAAGGCGTTAAGATTAATATTGCTAACAATACATAACTTACATACGTCCTATAGTTTGTAAACTTACCTTTTGGTTTTTTAGGATAAACCCATTTACGTTCTCCGGTTCGCTCCATGGTTCCAATGGAACTACGAACATCTTCGTTCATTTGGCTGTTATCATCCAAATAATCGTCTAAATTAAATTCATCTTTTGGGTCAGAATTTTGAACACTCATTTTAGTGAATTTTAAATATATACAAATTTACGACTAAAAAAGAAAAGAGAGCTTATAAATAAGCTCTCTTTCAATATGATATTTGTTGTAATTATTAATGAATTACTTTTGTTTCCATGCTTCCATTAAGTCACCTTGAGGAGCAGCTGCACCTTCTGCAACTGTTTTCGTAGGTTCTTTTTGGTTGATGTAATAAACATAAGAAGCTACTTTCTCAATTGCTAATCCAGATAACTCTTTACGTTGACCAAATGCACGCATTTGAGGATTGTGAGGAGATCCATTATAAACAATGTGATAGATATTTTTGAACAAACTATCTTCTACATGATTCACCCAGTAATCATCCGTTAAGTTTGGTCCAATACCTCCTTTACCACCTTCCATGTGACATTGTGTACAGTTTTGCTCAAAGATTTTTTTACCTTGTTCTACGATTGCAGGATCGTTAGATTTGTTTACAGCTCCTGTGATATCAATATCATTTGCAACTGCCCAAATACTATCTTGCGCATCTTTGTAAACCATTTCTTCTTCGTATTCTTTGTCCATGTGAGCAAAGTCTGTGAAGCTATATGCCATTACGTAAACTACCATAAATACTATACCAAAGTAGAATAATGATAACCACCATTGTGGTAAAGCGTTGTCTAACTCTTTGATTCCGTCAAAACCGTGATCTAAGATAATAGATTCTTCTTCTTCGTCTGATTGTTTTTTACCAGCACTACTGAACAATCTTTTGAAGTAACCTATTTTAGCTTCTTCTAAATATTTAGCTTGTTCATCTTCAGATAATCTTTTGAATTTCTCTGCTTCAACAACTTTGTTTAAAGCATTGATGATTAAAAGCATCACGATTGCAACTGCTAATACTGCCCAGAAAATTCCTTGTGCAAACACATGTTTCAAGTGCTCCAATAAATTGTGCATCATTCCTTGAAAACCTGGTTCTGGCACCACATCTACTGGCGTCACCATTGTAAACGCTAAGATTACTGCTAATAGCGTTAATGGAATAAATATATAAGCCGGGGTACGTTGTCTCATTTTGTATTATTTTTTTCGTTCTCTTCTGGTTCTAAATCTAAAGCTGCTGACTCGCTGTCTTTGTAATACTCTTTTGGTTTTTTCATAACCTTAACAAAAATTGTCACAAAGACTGCTATAAATCCTATTAGGATTAATGTCTGCAATAAAGATGCATACTCATACTGAGAAAGGAATTCTTTATAATATTTTAACATTAGTTACTTGCTGTCTCTACTTGTTCAGCTTTGATATCTGTTCCTAAACGTTGTAAATATGCGATTAACGCTGTAATCTCACGATCTCTTAACGGAACAAACTCTTTACCTTGTTGTTTAGCTTCTGCTTCTTTTTTCGCATATAACTCTTTCAAATCAGACGCATCTTTAAAGATAGTTTGCTCGATTGCTAAAGCTTGTTTGTTCATAGAAACTTGCATACTGTCAAAATCTTCTTGTTGATAAGGGACACCTAATGCAACCATTGATTTCATTTTATCACGCGTTAACTCACGGTCTAATTTGTTTTCAATTAACCATGGGTAACGTGGCATGATAGAACCATCTGATGTAGAACGTGGATTCCACATATGTTTGTAATGCCAAGCGTCTGGGTTTTTACCTCCTTCGCGGTGTAAGTCTGGACCAGTTCTTTTAGAACCCCATAAAAATGGGTGATCGTAAACAAATTCTCCTGCTTTAGAGTATTCACCATAACGTTTTACTTCGTCACGGAATGGACGAACCATTTGCGTGTGACAAGCATTACATCCTTCACGAATATATAAATCACGTCCTTCTAATTCTAATGGAGTATAAGGTTTGATACTTGCAATTGTAGGTACGTTAGATTTAACTACAATTGTAGGAACAATCTCTACTAAACCACCAACTGCTAAAGTTAATACAGCTCCGATTGTTAACACGATTGGTGTTCTTTCAATCCAAGAGTGTACGCCTTCTCCTTGTGTACGTGCTGCTGTTTTTGGAGCTAATGCAGGAGCTTCTGCTTCTTCGTTTGCTACAAAGTGTCCAGCTTTTACTGTTTTCCAAACATTGATAATCATTAAGATTGATCCTAATAAATATAATGTTCCACCGAATGCACGTAATGGATATAACCATTTTTTAAGAATAGTAACTGTTTGTAAGAAGTTACCATATTCTAATGTTCCGTCTGCTGCGAATTGTTTCCACATTAAACCTTGTGTCCATCCTGCAACATACATAGGAATTACCCAGAATAAGATACCGAAAGTACCAATCCAGAAGTGAGCGTTAGCCATCTTAACAGATGCTAATTTTGTGTTGAATAATTTTGGTACTAAGTAATAGATCATACCAAAAGCGATAAATCCATTCCATCCTAAAGTACCTACGTGTACGTGAGCAGGAACCCAATCTGTAAAGTGACCAATTTTATTTAATGTTTTTGTTGCTAACATTGGACCTTCAAAAGTAGCCATACCATAACAAGTTAAGGCAACTACGAAGAATTTCAAAATAGGATTTTCTCTTACTTTATCCCATGCACCACGTAATGTTAATAAACCATTCAACATACCTCCCCAAGATGGAGCGATTAACATGATAGAGAAACCTGTTCCTAAAGCTTGTGCCCAACCTGGTAATGCTGTATAAAGCAAGTGGTGAGGACCAGCCCAAATATAAATGAAGATTAATGACCAGAAGTGGATAATAGATAATTTGTATGAAAACACAGGTCTATTAGCTGCTTTTGGTACAAAGTAATACATTAATCCTAAGATAGGTGTCGTTAAGAAGAATGCTACGGCGTTGTGCCCGTACCACCATTGTACTAACGCATCTTGAACTCCAGAATATAAAGAGTACGATTTTGGAGCTGTTAAACTAAATGTTACTGGGATTTCTAAATTGTTAAACACGTGTAACATTGTAATTGCTGCCCAAGTTCCAATATAGAACCAAATTGCAACGTACAAGTGACGTACACGACGCTTAGCAATCGTTAAGAACATTTGTGCTCCAAACAATACCCAAACTAACGCGATTAAAATATCAATTGGCCATTCATGCTCAGCATACTCTTTAGAAGTGTTGTATCCTAAGATAAATGTTACAAATGATAATACAATAAATAATTGCCATCCCCAGAAAACGATCCAGCTTAAAACATCGCTGTACATTCTGGTTTTCAACAACCTTTGCATTGAATAATAAGCTCCAGTAAAGAAAGAGTTCCCAACAAAGGCGAATACCGCAAATGTTGTGTGAATCATTCTTAATCTACCAAAACCAAGTGTCCCTTGTGAATTGATTAATCCTTGAATGTTTCCTCCAATTGTTCCATCATCCGATCCGAAGATGTATTCTGGTAACGTAGGAAAAAACAACAAAGTTGCAACCAATACTCCAAAGAAAAATGCCATAACTGCCCAAAACAATGTGGCATAAAGGAAATACTTTACGATCTTATTGTCGTAACTAAAAGTCTGCATTTGCATTATGAGTCGATTTTATCTTGTGTTTTTTTATCATCTTTTAACATTCTCACCGCTGGAGATTCGTCTTCGTCAAACTGCCCTTTCTTATACCCTAAAAAGAATAAAAGAAGGAAAATTGCCCCCAAAGAGACACTAACTAATATCATTAATAATAATATCCCCATAGCTCCACAAAATTACAAAGCCCTAAGTTCTTATCACAATGATTTTGGTCAGAGCAGTATTTATAACTCTAATTTAAAATCAATCTAAATTCCATTTTGTTAATTTATCCGCAATTCGGGTACTTGCCGTTGCAAAAATTAACACTGAAATAGAACTTATTGGCATTAATATAGCCGCTACAACTGGCTGTAAATAACCAGAAACAGCAAAACTAAGTCCAACAATATTATACAAGAAACTGATGAAAAAAGCAATTTTTACAAATTTCATCGTGGTCTTCGATAACTTTAAGAAATTTGGAATTGCAGAAAAACTTTTTGCATCCAAAATTCCATCACACGAAGGCGAAAAACTGTTAATATCCTCAGAAATAGAAATCCCTACTGTACTTTGTTTCAAAGCTCCAGCGTCATTCAATCCATCTCCAAGCATCATCACCTTCTTCCCTTCTTGTTCCAATTGTTTTATATATTCTAACTTATCAGTTGGCGATTGATTAAAAATCAATTTTGCATTGGCAGGAAAAATAGTTTCTAAATATTCTTTTTCAGAATCATTATCCCCAGACAAAACGTGTAACTGATATGTATCCAATTCTTTCAATAAACGATCTAAACCTTTCCGATATCGATTGGTATACACAAATTTACCAAAAACTTCTCCATCAATCGCTATAAAAACTTGAGATTGATTCAATATATTTTCATTAAAAATTACATTTGTAAAACTTCTCGAACCAACTTTTACTTGATGTCCATCTACATCAGCTTGCTGGCCTTTTCCTACAATTTCTTCGTAATTAGAAATCGGCAAATGATCATCAACCGTCAATTTCTTATATAATGTACGGCTTAAAGGGTGATTAGAGTTTCTAATCAATGCTTTCACCAATTGCTTTTGATACTCAGAAAGTTCTTTCCCCTCGTATTGCACTTTCGCTTCATCACTTTCCGTAATTGTACCCGTTTTATCAAAAACTACATCTGTAATTTTTTCCATTCTTTCGACTGTTGATGTATTTTTTACATAGAATTTCTTATTCCCGAAAATACGCATCATGTGTCCCAAAATAAACGGAGACGATAAACCTAACGCACAAGGGCAAGCAATAATTAAGATTGATGTAACAACTTCTAATATTTTTGAAGAATCGTGGAAATACCAATAAACAGCAGAAATTGCTGTAATAATAAGGATGATTAATGTGAAATAATGACTGATTTTATTCGTCAAAGCATTCAACTCAGATTCTTCTTTCTGGAAAGCATCATTGTTCCATAATTGGGTTAAATAACTTTGATTAACATCCGAAATAATTTCCAACTCAATTGCATGACCAGATTGTTTTCCTCCAGCAAATATTTTATCTCCAGCTTTTTTCTGAATCAAACGAGATTCTCCCGTCACAAACGAGTTATCAATCATCGCTTCACCTTTCATCAAAATAGCATCGGCTGGAATAATTTCTTCATTTCTAATTAAAATTCGATCACCTTTTTTCAAATCAGCCAACAAAATTGGTTGTTCATAACCATTTTCTAATTTCGCAACTGCAATTGGATAAAACGATTTGTAATCTCGATCAAATGCCAATGCTTGCATTGTTTGTTGCTGAAACCATTTCCCTGTCAACATCAAAAATAGAAGCATTGCTAATGTATCAAAGTAACCTGGCGAAATATCAAAAATGATATCATAAGTCGATTTGAACATAATCACGATGATTCCTAACGCAATTGGCACATCGATATTGATATATTTATTTTTCAGACCTTGCCAAGCCGAAACAAAATAATCGGTAGATGAATAAAAGAAAACAGGCAATGATAACGCGAACATTGTCCAACGGAAATATCCTTTGTTTTGATCTAACCATTGTTCTTTTACATTACCAAAAACTTCGACATATTCTGGAAAAGATAAAAGCATAATATTCCCAAAACAGAATCCTGCAATTACCAATTTGCTCACCAAAGAACGATCAACTTTGCTTTTTTTCTTTTTGTCTAATGTTTTTAGATTAATCGAAGGTTTGTAGCCTAAATTTGTAATAAATCTTGCTAAATCACCCAATTTCAAATCCGCATCACGATACGTAATCTGAACAGTTTTTTGCGTAAAATTGACATTAGAAGATATAATATTTGGATTAATCGTATCCAAACTTTCTAACAACCAAACACACGAAGTACAGTGCATTACAGGCACGTAAAAGGAGACAACTGTAACGCCGTCATCTGAAAAATCGACAACTTTATCAAAGATTTCTTTTGTGTTTAAGAAATCAAATTGATGATTACTTTTCCCATCAGGACGCAAACCTGCATTACGATTAAGGTCGTAATAATCTTTTAGATTATTTACGTTTAAAATCTCGTAAACCGTTTTACAACCCTGACAACAAAAATCCTTTTCATCGAACTGAATAACCTCTTCTTCAATCCGTTGACCACAGTGAAAACAATTCTCTTCCATACTATTTTACAAAATTACTTTCCTTTTATCAGAATTAACGTTAACTTTGTATGAATTAAGTCATAACAACAAGATATGTCAGAGTTTAATGAGAATGTAGTATCGATTAAAGCGATGTTTGATAGCCCAGAGTCTTTCGGGGTTTTTAGTAAGGAAGAATTATTGGAGTTTGAGCAAGAAAAGAAAATCATCAACCTAAAAAAAGGAGACGAAATTATCCAAGAAGGTCACACACCAAAAGGTATATATTGCGTCATGAAAGGAACTGCTAAGTTGTTCAAAATTGGTTTTAATGGAAAAGAGCAAATTCTACGTTTTATCAACGAAGGTGACATTATCGGTTATCGCTCAATTTTAAGTCAAGAAGTTTTTGGTGCATCTGCAACTGCAATGACCCCTGTTGAAATATATTATATTCCAGAAAAATTCTTCTTAAAATTATTAGAAGTTAATCCAAAATTAGCTTTCAATATTTTACAAAGAATTGCAAAAGATTTGGGAGAATATGCAAGAACAATTACTTATTTAGCACAAAAAACAGTTCGCGAACGTTTGGCTGAAGTTTTAATTTTATTAGAAGGAAAATTAGGAACAGACAAAGACGGATTTATCAACATTTCGTTGACACGCGAAGAAATGGCAAATTTGATTGGAACAGCAACAGAATCTGCAATTCGTTTGATTTCTGAATTCAAAACTGATGAATTAATCGAAGTTGAAGGACGAAAAATCAAAGTTTTAGATCATCAAAAATTGACAAAATTAGGTCATGTTATTTTGTAAGAATTTATTCTTTATATAAAATAAAAAGTCGCTCTGTGAGCGACTTTTTTTATGCAAACTATTTCAATTTCATATAATAATCTTTGAGAATTGGATCAATTTTTTCGAGCGCATATCTCAACGTCGTTCTTGGCATTTGTAATGTATATTCATCTAAAAACTCAATCAACTTTTCTTCGTCCATTTTTCCCATTTCACGCAACATCCAACCATTTGCTTTGTGCATTAAATCGTGTGAATGATTAAGATTTTTCAACACAATTTCTGGAACAATTGAAAATGATTTTTGTTTGATAAAATACATCGTTGATACAATTGCAATTCGTTTTTCCCACAAATCCTCAGAATTCGCTAATTCAAAAAGCAATTCTTCTCGTTTTTGATGAAAACAATAATGTCCCAAAATTTTATAACAACTTGTGTCAACCAAATCCCAATTGTTGATTTGAGAAGTTTGAGCAAGATAAAAATCGATGATATCTTTTCTTACAAGTTCATCTTTTGATTTTTCGTACTTCAAGACCAATATCAATAAAGCTGTTAATCTATATTCATGAATATTGGAATTCAATAAATTTTTGATGTCATTTAATGAAACTTGTTGATAAAATTCTTTCGCAATCAAACGTTGATTCGGAACAGAAATCCCAAGAAAAATATCTCCTTCGCCATATTCTCCTTTTCCAGTTTTGAAAAAACGCATCATAATTTTCGCTTTTTCTTCGTCCGATAAATCTTGTAAAGTTGATTTTAATTGCTCTATCATATTTTATCAATTAAGATGTTGAAGTTAACAAAAAAAGAGTCCAAAAACTGAACTCTTTCTATCTTTATTCTTCCGTATCATTTTCTTCTTCTTCATCATAATACTGAAAAAGAAAGTTATTATAAGGAAAACGTTTCATATGAATTTCTTTCACTTCTTCATAAACTGTTTTGCGCAAATCTTCTAAATTATCTTTTTCCGTTGCCGAAATAAACAATGTCGGATAATCCGTTTTCGCCATCCACGTACGTTTCCAATCTTCTAACGAATAATTTTCAAATTTCTTTTCAGACAAATCATCTTCATCTTGTTTGACATAAGAAAAATTATCAATTTTATTAAAAACCATAATCGTTGGTTTCTCTTTCGATTCAATTTCAGCTAAAATTTGATTCACCGAATTCACATGATCCTCAAAACTCGCATGCGAAATATCCACAACATGCACCAATAAATCCGCTTCGCGAACCTCATCTAATGTAGATTTGAACGATTCCACTAATTGTGTAGGCAACTTACGAATAAACCCAACCGTATCCGTTAATAAGAAAGGTAAATTACCTATCACCACTTTTCGAACCGTTGTATCTAATGTTGCAAATAATTTATTTTCGGCAAAAACTTCAGATTTCGATAAAACATTCATCAACGTTGATTTCCCAACATTTGTGTACCCAACCAACGCAACGCGCACCAATGCACCACGATTTTTACGCTGAGTAGCCATTTGCTTATCGATTCCTTTCAGTTTCTCTTTCAATAATGTAATTCGATCACGAATAATACGTCTATCCGTTTCAATTTCAGTTTCACCAGGACCACGCATACCAATTCCTCCACGCTGACGCTCTAAGTGCGTCCACATTCGTGTTAATCGCGGTAATAAATATTGATATTGTGCCAATTCTACTTGCGTACGTGCATATGAAGTTTGCGCTCGTTGAGCAAAAATATCTAAAATCAATTGTGTACGGTCGATGATTTTTTTGTTGACAACTTTCTCAATATTTTTCAACTGAGAAGGCGTTAATTCATCATCAAAAATAACTGTATCAATATCATATTCCTCGACAAAAGCTGTGATTTCATCTAATTTCCCGCTTCCTACAAAGAATTTAGAATCAGGTTTGTCCATTCTTTGCGTAAAACGTTCTCCAACTGTCGCTCCAGCTGTATAAGCTAAGAACTCCAATTCGTCCATATATTCCGTCAGTTTCTCTTCGGATTGTTCACGTGTAATCAATCCAACTAAAACTACTTTTTCGTATTGTGCTTCTTGTTTTTCTAACATATATTACTGCAAAAATAAAAGAAAGTTTTGGATGTAACCGAACTTTCTATAAAATATTGAGAATTAATCAAATCAATAAAACTCAATAAATATTTGAGTTCTTTTGGATAAAAATAGAAAAAAATAAGGTTTTCATAATTAATAACAAGTTTATTTACTAATTTTCAAAAAATCTATTGTCAATTAAAATTTCCTTTCTACATTTGTTCCAACAAAAAAGTAAAAATGTACACAAATCAATTACATCATCATCACCATCATACTTGCACTCAAGCGAGCAGATAGTGGTATGTAATGATTTTATCAAAATATCTAAGTCCCGTTTGAGTAAATCGAACGGGATTTTTTGTTACTTCAAGATTTAATCATCGATTTACTCAAACTTAAAAATATAAAATATTAAAAAATGAGTAAATTAAAAATAGCCATTCAGAAAAGTGGTCGATTAAGTGAAAAATCACTCGAATTATTGAAAGATTGCGGAATTAAAATCTCTACAAGTAATCGAAAATTAAGAACCGAATCTCCTAATTTCCCTATCGAAGTTTTATTCTTACGTGACGACGATATTCCGCAATATGTAGAACAAGGGGTTGCTGATATCGGTATTTTAGGTGAAAATGAAGTTTGGGAAAAAGATAAAAATGTCACTCAAATCCGTCAATTAGGATTCGCTGGCTGCAAACTTTGTTTAGCGATCCCGAAAGATGAAATTTATACAGATTTAAGTTATTTTCAAGATAAAAAAATTGCAACTTCTTATCCACGTATTTTAGGAAAATTCTTCCAAGAAAAAGGAATTAATGTTAAGATTGAAGAAATCGGAGGAAGCGTAGAAATTGCTCCAAGTATCGGTTTGGCAAATGCTATTTTTGATATCGTTTCTACAGGTTCTACTCTATTAACAAACGGTTTAAAACAAGTGGAAACGGTGGTTGAATCGCAAGCTGTTTTAATTTCTAATCAAAATCTTGATGCTGAAAAACAAGCTATTGTAGATCGTCTTTTATTTAGAATCGAAGCAGTAAAACAATCTTCTGAAAACAAATATATTTTATTAAACGCACCAAACGAAAAGTTAGAAGAAATCATTGCTTTGTTACCTGGAATGAAATCTCCAACAGTCTTGCCATTGGCCGAAAAAGGTTGGTCATCAATCCACACTGTCATTAAAGAGGATACTTTTTGGGACATCATCGAGCAATTGAAAGCTTTGGGTGCAGAAGGAATTTTAGTATTAGAAATTGAAAAAATGATTTTATAAGACATAAGTCTTAAGGTATAAGTCATAAGGATGATAGAAACCTTAGAACTTAAGTCTTAGAACTTAAAATTAAGAATAGATGCAAACATACATCAACCCAAATATTTCTGATTGGTCAACATTAACAGCTCGACCTACGAAAGAAGTGCAAGATTTACAGAAAATCGTTTTAGATGTTTTTGGAAAGATTCAAACCGAGAAAAATCAAGCGTTAATCGATTTTACCGAACAATTTGATAAAGTAAAATTATCTTCTCTGGAAGTTACTGCTGTTGAAATAGAAGAAGCGAAAACTTTAATTTCTGAGGAATTAAAACAAGCAATTCAATTAGCTGCTTCGAATATTGAAAAATTCCACTCCGTTCAACGTGAAGAAGTCCAAATCATCGAAACTACAAATGGTGTCAATTGTTGGAGAGAATCTCGCGCAATCGAAAATGTTGGGATTTATATACCAGGCGGAACGGCTCCGTTATTTTCTACGACATTAATGTTAGGGATTCCTGCTAAATTAGCGGGTTGTCAAAATATTATTTTATGCACACCTCCTAACAAAGAAGGAAAAATTCATCCTGCGATTTTATACACAGCCAACTTAATCGGAATTGAAAAAATACACAAAGTGGGCGGAATCCAGGCGATTGGAGCGTTGACTTTTGGAACACAAACAATACAGAAAGTTGATAAAATTTTTGGACCTGGAAATCAATATGTAACCGCTGCCAAACAAGTGGCTCAAAACTTTGGTGTAGCGATCGATATGCCTGCAGGTCCAAGCGAAGTTTTAGTAATTGCTGATGAAACTTCAGTTCCTAAATATGTCGCAGCCGATTTATTGTCACAAGCAGAACACGGAATAGATTCACAAGTGATTTTATTAACAACAAACGAGCAAAAGTTAAACGAAACAATTATTGAAATTAATGCTCAATTAGAAGTTCTACCAAGAAAAGAATTAGCAGCTAAAGCTCTAGAAAATTCACGAGGAATTGTTTTAAACTCTATCGAAGAATGTGTCAATTTTTCGAATATTTATGCGCCAGAACATCTAATTTTTGCTTGCGAAACAGCTGAAAATTATATCGGAAAAATTATTAATGCAGGCTCAGTTTTCTTAGGAAATTATTCGTGCGAATCCGCTGGAGATTATGCGTCTGGAACCAATCACACATTACCAACAAACAGATATGCAAAGAATTATTCAGGAGTGTCTTTTGATAGTTTTATCAAGAAAATTACTTTTCAAAAATTAACAGCACAAGGAATTCAAAATATTGGTCCAGCAATCGAATTAATGGCCGAAGCCGAAGAATTATTTGCCCACAAAAACGCGGTTACCTTAAGACTAAATGATCTAAAATTGTAAATCTAAAATCGTACATGAATTCTTTTAACATAAACAATATCATTCGTCCCAACGTAAAAGCGATGAAAGCTTATTCATCGGCTCGTGACGAATTTCAAGAAATAAATGACGATTTCGTTTTCTTAGATGCGAACGAAAATCCATTCAACAATGGGCTAAATCGTTATCCCGATCCTTTGCAACGCAATGTAAAATCGATTTTAAGTAAAATCAAAAACTTTCCTGCCAATCAGATTTTATTAGGAAACGGAAGCGATGAAGTGTTGGATTTAATTTTTCGAGCATTTTGCGAACCAAATCAAGATAATGTAATTGCGATTTCTCCTTCTTATGGAATGTACGGAGTTTTAGCTAATCTGAATGCAATTGAATACCGAAAATCTTTATTAAACGAAGAAAATTTTCAACCAAATATCGAAGATATATTTTCAAAAGTTGATGACAATACGAAAATGATTTTCTTATGTTCGCCTAATAATCCAACGGGAGAAATCATCAAAAGAGATTCGATTTTAGGAATTGTTAATCGTTTCAATGGTTTAGTGATTATTGACGAAGCATATATTGATTTCGCGATGGAACCTTCTTGGATTAATGAAATCAAAAATTATCCGAACGTAATCGTTACCCAAACTTTATCGAAGGCGGTTGGTTTAGCCGGAATACGTTTAGGAATTTTATATGCTTCTCAGGAAATTATTGATGTTTTAAACAAGATCAAACCACCTTATAATATTAATCAATTAACACAATTAAAAGCGATTGAAATTTTAGGTAATTACGATAAAGTAGTTGATGAAACAAATACGATAATCGAACAAAAAGATTTTTTAGAACAAGCTCTTGCTGAAATTTCATTTGTAGAAAAAATATATCCAAGCGATGCGAATTTCATTTTGATTAAAGTTGATAATGCAAACGAACGTTACAATCAATTGATCGAAAAAGGAATTGTTATTCGTAATCGAAACAACGATGATTTATGTGAGAATTGCTTACGTATAACTGTTGGAACGGAAGATGAGAATGGGAAGTTGGTGGAAGCGCTTAATAGTCTTAAGTATTAAGATATAAGACTTAAGGCTTAAGATGTAAGGTTTGAGGTTGCCTAAGAATTTTGTAATTTAATAAAGGTATAATTCTAACCTTAAAACTAAACATTATGGCAACATTTAAAGACTTGATTGTTTGGCAAAAATCTCATCTTTTAGTTTTGAAGATTTATGAAATCACACAACTATTTCCTCGTGAAGAAATTTATGGATTAACAAGTCAGCTTAGAAGAGCCGCTTATTCTATTCCAGCGAATATTGTTGAAGGAAAGAAAAAGAAAAAGAAAACAATTCCTCATCAATTAAGTTTTATAAATATTGCAGAAGGTTCTTTAGAAGAAGTCAAATACTTTTTGATACTAAGTAAAGACTTAAAATATATTGAAGAAGATACATATAATGAATTATTAAAAGACGCCGAAGAAATAGGGAAATTATTAAATGGATATGAGAAATTCATTAAGAACTCAAATTCTTAAGCCTTAAATCTTACGTCTTATAACTTACAAACAAAAAATGAAAAAAATACTATTCATAGACCGCGACGGAACCTTGATTTTGGAACCCGAAGACTACCAAGTTGACAGCTTTTCGAAACTAGAATTCTATCCTGGAGCATTTACTTATTTAGGTAAAATTGCGAAAGAATTGGATTACGAATTAGCGATGGTAACCAATCAAGATGGTTTGGGAACGCCTGCTAATCCAGAAGAATTATTCTGGCCGATTCAAAATTTTGTGGTGAAAGCATTCGAAAATGAAGGGGTGAAATTCGAAGATATTTACATTGATAAAACTTTTGCACACGAAAATGCGCCAACACGCAAACCTGGAACGGCATTATTAACAAAATACATCAATAATCCAGAGTACGATTTAGTAAATTCGTTTGTGATTGGTGATCGAATAACGGATGTGAAATTAGCTCAAAATCTTGGTGGAAAAGGAATTTTTATCGCGAATGATGAAGCTTTAGGCGCGAACGAAATTAAAGATATCGAAGGATTGAATGAAACGATTGCTTTGAAAACAACGTCGTGGAAAGAAATTTACGAGTTCTTAAAACTTCAAAATCGCACGGCTTCAATTGTTCGAAACACGAATGAAACAAAGATCAAAATCGATTTGAATCTTGACGGAACTGGAAAATCGGATATCTCGACAGGAATCCACTTTTTCGATCACATGTTAGATCAAATTGCGCGTCATGGACAAATGGATTTAGTGATTAAAGTCGATGGCGATTTAGAAGTTGACGAACATCACACAATTGAAGATACAGCAATTGCTTTGGGCGAAGTTTTCGCTCAAGCTTTAGGAAATAAATTAGGCATCGAACGTTACGGATTTACTTTACCAATGGACGATTGTTTAGCACAAGCAGCGATTGATTTTGGCGGAAGAAATTGGTTAGTTTGGGAAGCGGATTTTAAACGTGAAATGATTGGTCAAATGCCAACAGAAATGTTTTATCATTTCTTCAAATCATTTACAGACGGAGCAAAAGCAAACTTAAATATCAAAGCGGAAGGCACAAACGAGCACCACAAAATTGAAGCGATTTTCAAAGCCTTCGCAAAAGCCATTAAAGTGGCTGTAAAACGCGATCCAGAAAAAATGATTTTACCATCAACAAAAGGACTTTTGTAGACTTAAGTCTTAAGGTATAAGTTCTAAGGATTTTCTTATCCTTATGCCTTACGACTTAGAACTTAGAACTAAAAAAATGATAGCAATAGTAAAATACAATGCAGGAAATGTTAAATCGGTGTACAATGCGGTAACTCGTTTGAGTTATGAAGCAATAATTACAGACGATTTTGAAACCTTGAAAAATGCAGATAAGGTAATTTTCCCTGGAGTTGGCGAAGCAAGTTCCGCAATGACTTATTTAAAAGAAAAAGGATTAGACAAAGTCATCAAAAACTTAAAACAACCAACATTAGGAATTTGTTTGGGTCAGCAATTAATGTGTGCTTATTCGGAAGAAGGAAATACCGATTGTTTAGGAATTTTCCCTATTCAAGTTAAATTATTTCCTTCAACAGAAATCGTTCCTCATATGGGCTGGAATACGATTTATGATTTAAAAACGCCTTTGTTTAATGGAGTTCACGAAAACTCCGACATTTATTATGTACACAGTTTTTATTGCGAAAATTCAGAATATACGATCGCGAAAACAGATTATATTTTAGAATATTCAGCAGCTTTACATAAAGATAATTTTTATGCAACTCAATTTCACCCAGAGAAATCTGCAGGAATAGGAGAACAAATCCTAAAAAACTTTCTAAGTTTATAGTATTATAAATTCTCACACATGAAAAAAATAGTTTTTACTTTACTTAGTGCTTTCGCCATTTCGCAGGTTTCTGCTCAGGAAAAAGTGTATTTCACCTCTACTCCTTCTTTAAGTCCAGATGCTAAAACAGTTTATTTTAGTTACGATGGCGATATTTGGTCAACTGATATTAACGGTGGAAATGCGGCAAGAATAACAGCTTTGGAAGGCGAAGAAATTAATCCTCGTGTTTCACCAGACGGAAAATGGTTGGCGTTTAGTTCTAATCAATATGGGAATTACGATATTTATGTGATGCCTATAAATGGTGGACAAATCAAGCAATTAACGTTTCATCAAGCCAAAGACGAAGTCGAAAGTTGGAGCTGGGATAGTAAATCGATCTATTATACATCAAACCAAAATAATGGATTTGGAAGTTTTAAAATTGATTTAGATGGCAAAACACCAGAAGCGCTTTTTACAAATTATTTCAACACAACAAATGGTTTAGTAGAAACTCCTCAAGGCGAATATATTTTCACCAACTCGTCTGAAAGCGCAAGTCAAGTTACACGAAAAAGATACAAAGGAGAAAATAATCCAGATTTATTAGGATATAATCCAACCACAAAAAGTTATAAACAATATACCGATTACAACGGAAAAGATTTCAATCCTACAGTTGATAAAAACGGAATTATTTATTTTATTTCGGACGAAAATAATGGTGAATACAACTTATATCAATTAGCAAATGGTAAAAAAGAAGCATTAACAAAATTTGAAACTTCGATTAAAAAACCTTTTGTTTCGGCTGATGGTTCAAAAGTTGTTTTCGAAAAAGATTATCAATTATTTGTTTATGATGTCAAAACTAAAACATCGAAACCACTTACAATTAATGTCAATTCGAATAAATCTTTAGAAAAAGAGCAAAATTTTGAAGTTGAAAATAATATTGACTATTTTGATATTTCTCCTGACGGAAAGAAAATAGCTTTTGTAAGCAGAGGAATTATTTTTGTTTCGGATAATGAAGGAAAATTTGTCAATCAAATTTCTGATGGAAAAGAGCGTGTTTTAGAAGTAAAATGGTTAAAAGACAACAAAAATTTAATCTTCAACCAAACATATAAAGGTTACCAAAATTGGTTTAAAATTTCGGCTGACGGAAAAGGAAAAGTTGAACAATTAACTTCTGATTTAAGAAATAATCGAGACATTACATTCAACAATGATTTATCTCAAGCTGTTTATTTAAGCGGACGCGATGAAGTAAGATTATTAGATTTGAAATCACTTAAATCATCAACAATTGTTAAAGATGAAATTTGGGCTTTCCAAAATTCGAAACCATCTTTTTCTCCAAATGATGAATATGTGTTATTCTCTGCAAAACGTAATTTCGAGTTAGATATTTTTATTCACAACATCAAGAAAAATACAACGGTTAATTTAACAAATACTGGTGTTTCAGAAGCTGACCCTACTTGGTCACCAGACGGAAAATACATTTATTTTTCAAGCGACAGAAAAAACCCTTCCTATCCTTTGGGAATGCAAGAATCGAGTATTTATCGTGCTTCTTTAGATTGGTTTGATCAAGCTTATAAATCAGAAAAATTTGATAATTTATTTGTCGAAGAAAAAAAGGTTGAGAAGAAAGAGAAAAAAGAAGAAAAGAACGATTTTAAAGCATTAACTATTAATCCAGAAGGATTCTTAGAAAGAATTGAATTGGTAACAGACCGTTTTGGATATCAGACAAATCCTTTTGTTTTTGCGGATGATAAAAAGCAATTTTTATTCTATAATACTAACCAAGAAAATGGTAAATTTCAGTTATACAGAAAAACGACCGCTGATTTTGAAGAAGATAAAACAGACAAAATATTCAACAAAGGCGCTGATTTTATCTTGAAAAATGAAAAAAATCTTTACGCTTTAATCGATAATTCTGTTTACAAATTTGGTATTAATTCTACAAATCCTGAAAAAGTTAGTATTAAATATAATTTCAATAAAAACTTGGCTTCAGAATTCAGTCAAATGTACGAAGAAGCTTGGGCTGGAGTAGAAGAAAATTTCTATGATGAGAATTTTCATGGAATTGATTGGAAAGCGAAAAAAGAACAATACGCAACGTTTTTACCTTATGTAAACAATCGAAATGATTTAAGAATTTTGCTAAATGATATGCTAGGTGAATTAAATTCTTCGCATTTAGGTTTTTCATCTTTCGGAAAAGAAGAAAGTCGAAGATTGAATTATTTCACAAACGAAACGGGAATTATTTTCAAAAAAGATCAACCTTTTACAGTTGAAAAAATCTTACGAAAATCTCCTGCTTTCCTTAAAAATGTTGATGTTCAAGAAGGTGATATTTTAGTGAGTGTAAATGGACAAAAAATCGATCAAAACCAAAATCGTGAAACTTATTTTACAACGCCTAAAAAATTAGAAGAATTAACTCTTGAATTTGACCGAAAAGGAAAAACAATTTCGACGAAGATTCATCCAATTTCAAATAACGAATTGAAATCGCTTTTATATGATGAATGGATTTATGAAAATCGTCAGCGTGTCAAAAAATTAAGCAACGATAGAATCGCTTATTCGTACATGAAAAATATGTCTACTTCTGAATTGGATGTGTTTTTATTGGACATGGTCGAGCAAGAAAATAGAAAAGATGGTGTCATTTTAGATTTACGTTTCAATACAGGTGGAAATGTGCATGATAAAGTCTTGAACTTTTTATCGCAAAGACCTTATTTGAAATGGAAATATCGTGAAGGACAATTAACTGTTCAACCGAACTTTGCACCGTCAGGAAAACCGATTGTTTTATTAATTAACGAATACTCATTGAGCGATGCAGAAATGACAGCCGCAGGATTCAAAGCCTTAAAATTAGGGAAAATCATCGGTCAAGAAACGTATCGTTGGATTATTTTTACTTCTGGAAAAGGATTAGTTGATGGTTCGTTTTATCGTTTACCAAGTTGGGGAACTTATACTTTGGATGGACAAAATTTAGAAAAAACTGGTGTTAAACCTGACATTTATATTAAAAATACATTCTTAGATCGATTAGAAAATAAAGATCCTCAATTGGAGCGTGCAATCCAAGAGGTCATGAAAGAATTAAAATAAATTTAAGACTTAAGTTGTAAGGCGTAATAAGTTACACCTTAGATCTTATGTCTTACACCTTAAAACTAAAGAATAATGAGAATCATACCAGCTATAGATATTATCGACGGAAAATGCGTTCGATTGTCACAAGGCAATTACGATACAAAAAAAATATACAACGAAAACCCTTTGGAAGTAGCAAAAGAGTTCGAGGATTATGGTATCGAATATTTGCACTTAGTAGATTTAGATGGAGCTAAATCAAAACAAATCATTAATTATAAAACGTTAGAATTTATTGCTTCTAAAACCAATTTAAAAGTTGATTTTGGAGGTGGAATTAAGGCTAATGATGATATTAGAATTGCTTTTGAATGTGGCGCAAACCAAATTACTGGAGGAAGTATTGCGGTTCAAAATCCAACATTATTTCAAGAATGGATTTCACAGTATGGAAGCGATAAAATCATTTTAGGTGCAGATGCTAAAGATCGAAAAATAGCAACACATGGTTGGTTAGAAACGTCAGAATTAGATGTGATAGATTTTATTCAAGAATATAAAACCAAAGGTATTGATTATGTGATTTGTACAGACATCGCGAAAGACGGAATGTTAGAAGGAGCTTCAAACGAATTATATGCAGAAATTTTAGCTACTTCGGAGGTCAAATTAATTGCTTCTGGTGGCGTTTCTTCAATCGATGATCTAATCAAAATAAAAGAATTAGGCTGCGAAGGAGCAATTCTTGGAAAAGCGATTTACGAAGGGAGAATTCAATTGAAAGACTTAAAACAATTGTACTAATATGCTGAAGAAAAGAATCATACCATGTCTCGACATCAAAGATGGACGAACGGTAAAAGGTGTTAATTTCGTGGGCTTACGCGATGCGGGAGATCCAGTGGAATTAGCAAAAAAATATGTAGAAGAAGGTGCTGATGAATTAGTCTTTTTGGATATCACAGCGACTTTAGAAAAACGTAAAACCTTAGCTGAAATGGTTGAAAAAATTGCTTCAGCTATTAATATTCCGTTTACAGTTGGTGGCGGAATTAATTCTGTGGAAGATGCTTCGGCGGTCATCAAAGCTGGTGCAGATAAAGTTTCCGTTAATTCTTCGGCTGTCAAAAATCCTCAATTAATTGCAGATTTAGCAGCTCGATTTGGATCGCAATGTGTAGTCGTTGCAGTAGATACTCGCGATGTAAATGGAACACAAAAAGTTTTCGTAAGCGGTGGAAAAATTGAAACCGAATGGGAAACGTTAGATTGGGTCAAAAAAGTAGAAGAATTAGGCGCTGGCGAGATTCTGTTAACGTCTATGGATGGCGATGGAACAAAAGCTGGTTTCAAAATTGATATTACAAAAGCGGTTGCTGATGCTGTAAATCTTCCAGTAATTGCTTCTGGTGGAGCAGGAAAAATGGAGCATTTTACAGAAATTTTTACCCAAACCAAAGCAAGTGGTGGATTGGCTGCAAGTATTTTTCACTTTGGTGAAATTCCAATTCCGACGCTTAAAAGTTATTTAAAAGAACAAAATATTCCGATACGATGAAGATCGATTTCAATAAAAGTAATGACGGATTAGTTCCCGTTATTATTCAAAATTATCTTAACAATAGAGTTTTGATGTTAGGTTATATGAACGAAGAAGCTTTTAACAAAACCCAAGAAATTGGAAAAGTGACCTTTTATTCTCGTTCAAAAAATAGATTATGGACAAAAGGTGAAGAATCAGGAAACTTCTTAGAGGTTAAATCAATTGCGGTTGATTGCGACAACGATACAGTTTTAATCAAAGCAAAACCTTTTGGACCAACTTGTCATACGGGTTCTACGACTTGTTTTAAAGAAGAAACCAACCACGGATTTGTATATGAATTAGAACAAACCATTAACGATAGAATTGATTTGGACAATGATCCAGATTCGTATACCAACAAATTATTCAAAAGAGGAATCAATAAGGTTGCGCAAAAAGTAGGTGAAGAAGCAGTTGAATTGGTGATTGAAGCCAAAGACAACAACGATGATTTATTTATTAATGAAGCCGCGGATTTAATGTATCATTATTTAATTTTATTGAAAGCCAAAGGTTTCAAATTAGAAGATGTAGAAAATGTTTTGAAATCAAGAGAAAATGGTCCAAGACGAGCTGAGTAAAGTAGTTTAGAAATATAAAAGATTGCAGATTAGCAATCTTTTTTGTTTTCAAAAAACTGATGTTTAGCAGAATTAGCCAAATTTATTTAATTTAATTAGAATTAATATAAATAAAAATAATACTTTTGAAATCAAATTAAAATTAGTCTAAATAATCATTACAATATATTCTATTCATATGAAAAAATTATTCATTTCTGCTGCTATCCTTGTTGCTTCATTTATTCAAGCTCAAACGAATACGTTGATGGACGCTGGTTTTTGGAAAAATAATCCAACAATAGAAACTGTAAAAACTGAAATTTCGAAAGGAAATAGTCCTTCTTTTCAAAATGGTGGTTTCTTTGATCCTGTTGTGATAGCGATTAACAATAAAGCAGATTTTAATGTGACTAAATTTTTAATTGAACAAGAAGGAAATTCTATTGATAAAAAAACGCATCACTCAAGAATTTATCTTCAATGGGCTGCGGCTGCGGGGAATTTAGAATTGGTAAATTATTTATTAGCCAAAGGTTCTGATGTTCACTACAAAGACAGCCATGGTTACGATGTGATTACGTATGCTGCAAGTGCTGGAAATCAAAATATAGCGGTTTACGATGCGTTAATTAAAGCTGGTGCCAATCCAAAAGTTAAAGGAGAAAATGGGACTAACTTAATTATGGAAGCAATTGCAAATGATGATGATTTAAAAGTAACAGAATACTTTATTTCGAAAGGTTTATCATTAAGCGAAAAAGACGCTAACGGACGTACTATAGCGGATTATGCTGCAAAATTAGGAAACTTATCAATCATAGATAAATTAATCGCGAAAGGTGTAAAACCTACAGATCAAGCTTTATTTTTTGCCACTCAAGGTTCGAGAACAAAAGAAAATGGTGTAGAAGTTTTCCAAGAATTAATTACAAAATATAAATTAAATCCAAAAGCGTTAAATCCAGACGGACAAACATTATTATATGCTTTATCTCGCAGAGGAAACTCAGAAACAATCAACTTTATCTTATCAAAAGGTGTTGATGCTAAAATTGCTGATAAAGAAGGAAACACTGCATTAATGGTTGCTGCTGGAGGAAAAAACACAGATTTAATCAATACATTTTTATCAAAAGCAAATAATGTAAATGCGATTAATAAAAATGGTGAGTCAGCTTTAACGAAAGCTGTTGCTTCTGGAACATCTCAAATCGTTGCTTTATTGTTAGAAAAAGGCGCTAAAGCTGATATTGTAGATAAAGATGGAAATAATTTGGCTTATTATTGGTTCAATTCTTTCAAACCAAATGATGAATCATTCGCAGAAAAACAAGCTTTATTAACAAATGCAAAAGTTGATTTTAAAGCTACTCAAAGTAAAAGTGCAACTTTGCTACACATTGCTGTTGATAAAGGAAATGTAAATTTGGTGAAAAAAGCGATTGAATTAGGTGTGTATCTTAATACACAAGATGAAGACGGAAATACAGCTTTACACAAAGCAGCTTTGATTGCGAAAGATGATGCAATCTTAAAAACTTTGGTTGCTGCTGGAGCGAAAAAAGATATTAAAACAGAATTTGACGAAACAGCTTATGATTTGGCTAGAGAAAATGAATTCTTAAAGAAAAATAATGTGTCTATTGACTTTTTAAAATAATGAAGGAGATGAAATTTAACTTAATCAAAAAATTAGTTGGATTAGTTGTAATCTTAATGGCAACTGCCACTTTTGCACAAACAACAAAATACAAAACAATGATTCAGATGAATAATTACACGGGAAAAGAAGCCTATGTAGTGATTTCATTAATCAATCCAAAAGGACAATACGAAAAAACTTTAGGTGTTTTGGGAACAGATAACGAGTGGTATAACACGTTAAAAGAATGGCACAAATTCAATAGTAAAAAGAAAGAAAAATTAAACGGAATCACAGGTGCTTCAGTTGCTGGAGGAGCGAGAGCTACACGTGTCATCGAGTTTGATACTGCAAAATTGAATAAAGGATACAAATTACGTTTTGAATCTGCTGTAGAAACTCAAAAATACGTCGCAAAAGATGCTGAAGTTGCATTAAATTCTTCGGATTTAGACAACAAAGCAGGTATCAAAGGTTCAGTTTATATTAAAGCCGTACGTTTTATAAAAGTTCAATAAAATGACATTATCTATTTGGAGATATGCGCATTTGAGTCTTGCAATTTTATCTTCAGCATTTTTAGTTATTCTATCTATCACAGGAGTAATTTTGGCTGTTGATGCAATAAACGAAAAATCGCCCGCATACAAAGTAGAAAATTTCGATAACATAACACTCGCGCAAGTTTTACCAACTTTGCGCGAGCATTATTTTGAAATAATAGAAGTAAAAGTTGATCACAATGATTTTGTGACAATTGATGCGATGGACGAAGATGGAAATTCGATCAAATCTTACATTGATCCTACAACAGGAAAAAAGATTGGTGAGATTGTTCCAAAAAGTGATTTCATCAATTGGGTCACAGCCTTGCACCGTTCATTATTTCTAAAAGAAACAGGACGAGCAATTGTTGGTGTCGTATCTTTTTTATTGATGTTAATTTCAATAAGTGGATTAATCTTAATCGTAAAACGTCAACAAGGAATTCTAAATTTCTTTATAAAAGTTAACAAAGACTCCTTTTCACAATATTTTCATGTTGTAACTGGACGTTGGTTATTAATTCCAGTTTTAATCATTGCATTAACAGGAACATTGATTTTCTTAGCGCGATTAGAACCTTTAGTTGGTCAACCAAAAGAAATTGAGCATCAAGCTAAAGAAAATTTACAACCAAAAGATTTAAAAGACATTGAATTCTTCAAAAACACGAAATTAAGTAGTGTTGAAAAGATTGAATTTCCTTTTATTCCAGATGATGAAGCAGAACCATTTATCGTTCATTTAAGAAAAAAATCGGTTTCGGTGAATCAAGTAAATGGAGCGATTATTTCAGAATCGTTGAATCCTTATTCAGCAATTGTAGAAAAATTCAATATCGATTTACATACAGGTCGCACCAATGTTATTTGGGCTGCGATTTTAGGAATTGCTTCGCTTAACATTTTATTCTTTATTTGGTCAGGATTTGTAATTACGTTCAAACGTACAAAAACGAAAATTGGCAAAAATAAATATAAAGCTAACGAAGCTGAAATTATCCTTTTAGTTGGTTCTGAAAATGGTGCAACTGTTGGTTTTGCTTCAAAAATTCAAGAACAATTTTTAGCAAACGGAAAAAAATCATTCATCGCTCAGATGAATCAATATGAAATTTATCCAAAAGCAAAACAACTCATCATTTTTACCTCAACTTATGGAATTGGTGATGCGCCTGCGAATGCTAAGAAATTTGAACAATTAATCACACAATTTCCACAAAACCAATCCATCGAATTTTCGGTTGTAGGATTTGGCTCAAGAGCATATTCAGATTATTGTGGATATGCAATTAAAGTTGACAAATGGTTGAATGATCAAAAATGGGCAACGCGATTATTGAATTTGAAAACGGTAAATGATAAATCGCCAGAAGAATTCACAAATTGGGTCATTGCATACAAAGAAACGACAGATATTCCGTTAGCAACAACGCCTGCGATGTATGTTGGAAAAGCACCAGAACTGAAAAATGTTAAGGTTATTTCTACCACTAAAATCACACAAGAAGATGCTACATTTAAAGTTATTTTAGATGTAAAAGAGAAATTCAAATCTGGAGATTTATTAGCAATTTATCCCGAAAGTGATCACAAAGAACGCTTATATTCGGTTGGAAAAGTAGATAATAAATTACAGTTAATTGTAAAATTGCATGAGTTTGGATTAGGTTCTCAATATTTATATAATTTGGTTCAAAATTCTACGATTAAAGCTCGAATTGTAAAAAATAAAGCCTTTAGATTTCCAAAAGCTTCAAAAGTTGTGATGATTGCAAACGGAACAGGAATTGCACCTTTTCTTGGGATGATTGATGAGAATTCAAAAAATATTGAAACGCATTTATACTGTGGTTTCAGACATGATAATGAAACAACAAAATCTTATCAAGAATTTGCTACGAAACAAATTTTTACGAATCATTTGAGTCAATTTCACATTGCATTTTCTCGTGAAGAAAATAAACAGTATGTGATGGATTTAGTCAATCGTGATGCTAAATTCTTTGCTGAAACATTACAAAATGGTGGAATTCTTATGATTTGTGGTGCTCTCACAATGCAACATGATGTAGAGAAAGTTTTGGAACAAATCTGTCAAGAACATTTGAATAAATCATTCGAAGAATTCAAAACAAATGGGCAATTTTTGACGGATTGTTACTAGAAAAATAATTTTGATGCAATCCTAAAACAAGTTCAGAATAACCTAATACCTGTCATACCGAGCTTGTCGAGGTATCTTTAAGCTTTATACTTTTCGATAAACTCAGAATAACAAATGAATAAACCAAAATGAAATTCATTCTAAAAAATATATTCACTTTTATACTATTGTATGTTCTAACTCCGATGAATGCTCAAACGGTTGGAGTTAGAGATACAATTTTAATGGGAAGTAAATTCAAAATTACATTGGTTGATTCCGATTCTATTTCCGTTGAAAAAAACATCAATAAAGCAATTGATGAAATGATTAGAATTGAGAATTTGATTTCTGATTGGAAACCAACTTCGCAAGTTTCTCTTGTCAATCAAAATGCGGGAATAAAAGCGATAAAAGTAGATCGAGAAGTTTTTGACTTAACAAAGCGTGCGATTTATTTTTCGCAACTAACCGATGGTGCTTTTGACATTAGCTTTGCGGCAATGGACAAAATATGGAAATTTGATGGTTCAATGGAAAAGATTCCAACTCAGGAAGAAATTTCAAAAGCCATCGAAAAAATCGGTTATCAAAACATTATTTTAGATGAAGAAAATTCAACAATATTCTTAAAAAAAATTGGAATGAAAATCGGTTTTGGTTCAACAGGAAAAGGTTATGCAGCACAAAAAGCACGAACTTTCATGCAAGACCTAGGAATACAAGCGGGTATAATTGATGCTTCTGGTGATATGACAACTTGGGGAAATCAACCAAATGGAGAAGCTTGGAAAATTGGAATTACAAATCCATTTAATCGTCATAAAATGTTGGATATTCTCTCAATGAAAAATGCTGCAGTTACAACTTCTGGTGATTACGAAAAATTTATTTTGATTGATGAAGTTCGCTATTCACACATTATTGATCCCAAAACTGGAATTCCTTCAACAGGATTAACAGGGGTTACAGTTATTGGTCCGGATGCTGAAATGTGTAATGGTTTTAGCACTTCTATCATGGTTTTAGGAAAAGAAAAAGGATTGAATTTAATCAATCAACAAAAAGATTACGCTGCTCTTTTTATTACAGATAAAGGGAAGATTATTCGTTCAAAAAACTACAAAAAAATTAAACGAAAACTTGAGAAATAACACTTAAAAATGGTGATTTAGATATGCAGTTTCAACGTAAAAATGCTCCTTACAAAGAAGTTTCTGAATCAATTTTATTTATCCAAAACAGCACTTTCGCAATATCAATAATTTAGCTTAAATTATTTAAGTGTATAATAACCATTATATTTAGTAAAAGGTGTTTTTTATAGAAAAAATAGACTCAGTTCTGTAATTTTTGTTATGCTTCATTTTAAATAAAAAGTCGAAATTGCACCTAAACAAAATACAAAAGCTATGAACGACAATAAAAAATCTCATTGGGAACATATATATGAAGTAAAAACTCCAGAAGAAGTGAGTTGAACACAAGAAAAACCAGAAACTTCTTTAAATTTTATTCATTCTTTTGGAGCTGATAAAACAGCTAAAATTATTGATATTGGTGGTGGAGATAGTAAGTTGGTCGATTTTTTATTGGAAGAAGGATATGAAAATATTTCTGTTTTGGATATTTCTGCAAATGCGTTGGAAAGAGCAAAAAAGCGTTTAGGAAATAATGCAGAAAAAGTAACTTGGATTGTTGCTGATATCACCGAATTTGAACCTACAGAACAATACGATATTTGGCACGATAGAGCAGTTTTTCATTTTTTAATAGAAGAAAATGACATCAAAAAGTACCAAAATTTGGTCTCGAAAGCTGTAAAAGGAAAAATGGTTATTGGAACTTTTTCGACAAATGGACCATTAAAATGTAGTGGTTTGGAAATAAAACAAAATGATGAAACGTCGTTAACCTCAACTTTTGAAGCTAATTTTGAGAAAATAGAATGTTTTACAATTGATCATAAAACGCCATTTGATACGATTCAGAACTTTATTTTCTGTAGTTTTAACAGAAAATAAAATGCGTTAGGGATTGCAGTGGAAATCCTTTGCTGTTGAGCAAATATTGAAACGAAAAGCCCGCTCGAACGCCCAGAATATAAAAATCATCTCCTTAATTCAGGAGATGATTTTCTTTTTTTAAAACTTTATTGTATTTGATATTTCCTTTTTTGATATCATTTAAAATCCATTTCAGTTCAGCATCTGTACGTTTAATTTTATCTTGCAAATTAGGCTGAATAAGTTGGTTTGGATAAACACCATGTGCCTGTTCTTCTCGTTTTTCCGTTGGAGAAAGATAAACTGTACCTACTGAAATTTTGAGTTTGGAATTGGGCAACGTAAATTTTGGCATCAACCCAGCAACCGTTCCATTAAAATCTCCTCCCGTTTCTTCACCTACAAAAAATGCTCGATTTTTTAGTTGAAGATTAGCCGAAATCAACGCCGAAGCAGAGTAAGAACCACCATTTATAATGACATACAAATTGTGGTGATACACGAGCTCTTTATCTATTTTGACATGCGAAAAAGGCATGTGCAATTCGTATTCATTTTTAGCATTTTTTGACGTCGAAAAATAAGTATAACCCGATCCCAACCAAAGCAACGGATAGGAATAAACGGGAAAAAGATTGTACAACGACTTGCCAAAAGAGGTTTTGTTCGCGACGATTTTTTCACCTAAAAATGCCTTGGAATCATCGACCAAATAAGCGTATAAATAGTGCGAATCTTTTAGGTAACCACCACCATTGTTGCGAAGATCAAGAACTAAATTTTGAACTTTATGATTCTTGATATCCGTAAAAACCTCTTTATATAGTTCGCGTATTTTTCCTTTCCTGAAATCAGTTACTTTTAACACCGCAATCGTACTGTCGTTCGTAGGAAAAGTCAAATCTTTGGAATAGGTTTTGGAACTTTTAGAATAGCCGTATTTCTTTTGTTTTATCCTAACTTTTCGCTCAACTTCTTTCTGCTCTTTTGTAATTTTTGGTAGTTCTGAAATCTTATCATTTTTAGGTTTTGGATAGGTACGAAATGTTTTTTTTCGGATGATTGAATTCCCCATTTTAAAAGTTAATTCAACCGAATCTTTAATTCCATTTTCTAAAGTAAAATAATTGAGAAAAGTTCGGTTAAAGACATTATCCGAAAAAGTTTGATTTTCACCATCTCCATAAATACTTTTTTTATATTTATCGTATAAATACTTTGTAGAAACACTATCTATATAAAGCAAAACTGAACCTTGATTAATCGGATTGATTTTACTGTAATCTGTCACTAAAAAAACTGAATCATTTTGCCAAAAAAAACTATAATCACTAAAAGCAGATTTAGATTCTTTGTATTTTTTTTCCTTGCTCTTTTCTAATCGTTTATATATCGGATAAATATCTGTATGACCATGTTCTAAACTTTCGAAAATCGGAAAAAACTTGACATAAAAATCATTTGGTTTCAATGGTTTATCAATTGACTTTTTAAGACTATCAAATTTATAATCAATTTGTTCTTGAGAAGTATATAAATCTAATTTTGGATGATATCTTTTTAGTTTTTTATAAACAAAATCTACATCTTTTTTCAATTTATTCGCAGGAATCTCTTTATCAATATCTGCATTATATTTCTCGACAGAAGCACAACTGCATATCAATAAAAGTGACAAATAAATTAGAGTAAATTTTAGTTGCATTAAGGATAATTAAATGAATAATAAGTTACAATATTATTTTACTTCTTGATAAAATTTTTCGATAAAATTTTCCATATATTGATGACGTTTTAAAGCAATTTCTTTTGCTGTTTTGGTATTCATCAATTCTTTTAATCTAAATAATTTATCATAAAAATGTTGTACACTAGAAGCGTCTTTCGAATTATCGTATGGATTATACAAAATATTACCAACACTTCCGCCATATGCAAAACAACGCGCAATACCAACCGCTCCAATCGCATCTAAACGATCAGCATCTTGCACAATTTCAGCCTCGATAGTTGTTGGTTTATTTCCTTTGCTAAATGAAACTTGCGAAACAATTTCCAATACTTTCTGAATAGATGTTTCTTCTACATAAATTGATTCTAAAAATTCTCTAATTAATTCCTCCGATTTATCAACTCCATTATGTAATTTATAATCACCAATATCGTGTGTCCAAGCAGCTAATTCGACCAAAAAAGAATCTGCATTTTCCGTTTCCAAAATCTTCTTCGCATTTGTTACCACACGTTCTATATGGAAATAATCGTGTCCTGTTCCTTCATCTAAAAAAGTTTTTTTGATATAAGCTTGTGTTTGAGTAAGTATTTCTTGTTTGTTCATTTTTTAAATTTATTTCCGAGTTTAAAAATACGTCAGAATCATTATTCAAAAAACTTGATTTTTCAGAATTAATTTAATAATCACTTTTAAAATAATTATTTATCAAAAATATTGTATATTTGCACCTCAAATTTGTAAAACGGGACGAGTTCCCCAAATAATTAGTTATACTATGGCTACAAGAATTAGATTACAAAGACATGGTCGTAAAGGAAAACCATTCTTTCACATCGTAGTTGCTGACTCAAGAGCAAAACGTGATGGTCGTTTCATCGAAAAATTAGGTACTTACAACCCAATTACTAACCCTGCAACTGTAGAATTAAATGTTGATTCTGCTGTAAAATGGTTACAAACTGGTGCTGAGCCAACTAATACTGCTAAAGCTTTATTATCTTACAAAGGTGCTTTTATGAAAAAACACTTATTAGGTGGTGTTGCTAAAGGTGCGTTTTCTCAAGAAGAAGCTGACAAACGTTTCGACGCTTGGTTAGAAGCTAAAGGTGAAAAAGTTCAAGCTAAAAAAGACGGTTTAACTTCAGGTGCTGCTGCTGCTAAAGCTGCTGCATTAGAAGCTGAAAAAGCTGTTAATGAAGCTCGTGTAAAAGCTGCTCAGGAAGCTGAAGCTGCTGCACAAGTTGAAGAAACTCCTGCTGAAGAAGCAGAAGGTACAACTGAAGAAGTTGCTACAGAAGAATAATTTTTAAGTTCAGAGACGTTCCAAATGACAAAAAATGATTGCTACTATTTAGGTAAAGTTACAAAGAGACATGGTTTCAAAGGTAATTTAATCATTCACTTGGATACAGACGAACCAGAATTATACGATACTTTGGAAGCAGTGTTCATCGAGCAAGATGGTACACTGGTTCCATTTTTTTTCGAAACTTCTCAGCCTTATCAAGGCACAAAATTATTAGTAAAATTTGAAGATGTTGAAGACGAAGATGTCGACAAATTAATCAATCGCGAACTTTATTTACCTCTAAAATCATTACCAGAACTTTCTGGAACAGATTTTTATTACCACGAAATTGTTGGTTTCACTATTTATGATCAAACAAATACAGAAGTTGGTACTATAAAATCTGTGAATGATTCTGCAGCGCAAGCTTATTTCGAAGTAGATGCGAATGGAAAAGAAATCTTAATTCCGATGATTGACGAATGGATTCTTGAAGTTAATCGCGAAGAAAAAGCAATGCTTATTCAAATTCCAGACGGATTATTAGAAATTTATTTGGGGTAATATTATTTTTTGGGCGTTCCCTATCGGGCGTGCTTTCCGTTGCAATCTTTTATAAAAAAAGAAAACAATAGCAGTTATTGGATGTCATATTATTTTTTATAAAAGGATTTCCACTACAATCACTAACGCAAGCATTACGATTAAAACTTGTTAATATAACCCAAGTTTATCAACTCATTTTTATTTTCATAAGTAAGATGAATTTAATTAAAATTATTATTGTGATAATAATTTTATAAATCGATATGTTTTATTTAATTTTGCAAAAAAAAGTTAAGAAATAATGAAAATAAATTTGAATATTTTTAAATTATTTATAATACGAATTTTTTTAGTTCTTGTTTTATATCAAATAAATAGATTAGGCTTTTATTATTATAATTTATCTTTTTTTCCAGAAATTAATTACATGACTTTTAAAGGAGGATTAATTTTTGACTTATCAATAATAGCTTACATTAATATAATATTTATTTTCTTACATTTTTTACCTGGAAAACTAGAAAGTAATAGGAAGTATCAGAAGTTTTTATTTTATAGTTTTTTTATTATTAATGGTTTTTTTCTATCACTTAATTTTATCGATTATGAATATTTTAGATTTGTAGGAAGGAGGAGCTCATTTAGTATGATAACTGCAGAGGGAATGTCTAATGAAATAGGAGGTTTATTAAAATCATATTTATTGGATTATTGGCAGATTCCATTGTTTATATTTCTTAATTTATTTTTATTTTGGTTTTTATTAAAAAAAATAAAGTATAAGCATATACAATCATTAAGTTTAAATAAATCAATTTTTTCCATTGTTTTAGGATTAATCATTTTTTTTCTTTTAGGGAGAGGTATAGATAAAAAACCGCTACAAGTTGTAACAGCAGCAGAATATGGAAGTATAGGAAATTCAGCTTTAGTTCTAAATACGCCGTTTACGGTTTTGCATTCATTAAGCAAAAAAAATGAATTAAAACCTGTACATTATTTTTCTAATGAAGTTGCACTTCATATTTTTAATCCAATACAAGAATTCAATTACGAAAAACCAAACAAAAAGAATGTTGTATTATTGATTTTAGAAAGTTTTGGTAGAGAAAATATACTAAGAGGACAAACTCCATTTTTAGATTCATTAATAAATAAAAGTTATTTCTTTGAAAATGCTTTTGCTAACGGAAAGCTTTCAATCGATGCAGTCCCTTCTACTATAACAAGTATTCCAAGTTTGATGAATAAAAGCTTTATTACATCAAGTTTTTCTTTGGATAAAACATATGGTTTACCTAAAATACTAAAGGCTAACGGATATAATACTTCATTTTTTCATGGATCATTTAATGGAAGTCAAAATTTTGATAAGTTTGCAAATTTAGCAGGATACGATACGTATTATGGTAAAAATGAATATGTAGGTCCTTCTTCTTTTGATGGGAAATGGGGAGTTTTTGATGAAGATTTTTTACAATTTTTTAATAAAAAATTATCAACTTTCAAAGAACCTTTTTTCTCTACACTTTTCACAATTTCATCTCATGCCCCATTTACTATACCAGAAAAATATAAAGGAAAGTTTCCTAAAGGAACTACAGAGATTCATGAATCTATTGCTTATGCAGATTATTCACTTAAAAAGTTTTTTGAGTCGGCTAAAAAAACGAACTGGTATAATAACACCATTTTTGTAATTACATCAGACCATACTTCTTCCACAGGTAAAGAAGCTATCTATAAAAATAATATAGGAAAATTTAGAATTCCAATTTTATTTTATGTTCCAAACGATGCTAAAATGGTTGCAAAGGTTGAGAAAAATTTTCAACAAGTTGATATTCTTCCAAGTTTGATGGATTATTTACAATTAAATGAAAAAGTTATAACCTTTGGTAAATCATATCTTTCTAATAAAAATTTTAATGTTAATTATTTAGATAATGTTTATAATCTTGAAATGGGAGATTATTATTTAGCTTTTGATGGTCAGAAATCACTAGGACTTTACAATTGGAAAAAAGATCCATTACTGAAAAACAACTTGATGAAAAAAGAGGCAAAAAAGAAAAATGATATGGAAAATTTTATAAAAGCCTATATTCAGTCCTACAATACTAGAATAATAAATAATAAATTAACTTTAGAAAATAATTAATTTAAAAATGATTAACGCAAGCATTACGATTAAAACTTGTTAATATAACCCAAGTTTATCAACTCATTTTTATTTTCAAAAGAAAAAAGATGACCATCTTTCAAATAGTAATTTTTGGTTGAAATTTTTAGTACATAGTCATATTGATGGTCGGATATTATAATCCCTTTACTTTTTGATTGTTCAACAATAAAGTTAGAAATCTTATCAATTAATAATGGAGATAATCCAGCGAAAGGTTCATCTAGAATACAAAATTTATTATTAGAAAATAAATATATTTTTATTTGTAAATAACGTTGTATACCATAAGATAAATCTTTAATTCTAAAATTTAAAATTTTTTCAATTTCAGGATCATTAATAAAAATATCATTTTCAGATTTATTCTTGAAGAATAAACGGATTAAGTTTTTTACTTTAAGAAATTTAGGGAAATGATTGAATTGAGTTGCAAATCCCAATCCTTCTTTTATTTCAAAAGCATTATTTTTTACAATTCCATCTAGTCTAATGAATTTTTGTTCACTTTCTTTGGAACCAAAAATCACATCAAATAAAGTTGTTTTACCACTTCCACTTCTTCCTACAATAGCAATAATATCATTTGTATTTATTTGTAAATATATTGAATTTAAAAGCTTATGTTGTTTGTGAAATTTCTGAATACTATCAATTTCTAATAAAGACATAATTATAAGTGATTAAAATTAAAAAGCTTAATAGTAAAGTTATTATGAAAGAAAATGTAAACAGTTTTATTTTTGATAACCTGAAATTATAATAACCCGTAGTGCATTTAGAAAATATTAATTTTTGAGTTGTTAATATTTCTATTTTGGTTTCTGTTTATTGTGTGAATAAT
>NZ_DJBB01000034.1:0-34581 GCF_002429865.1 Empedobacter sp. UBA5987 | reverse complement strand
TCTAATTTTGGGGAAGCTTACACCAAATGAAATTTTTCTGACATTTTGTCGTAAAATAGATCATGAGAACTGCTTATAATTGCTTAATTTTCGTTCAAATTTAGAAAGATGAAATTCGGATAAGTAGAAAACCCAGAATTGGTTAATTTTACATTGCCAAAAACGCCAAAAGAAACGATTGATTTGTTGAATAAAGCTGATAAATCAGATAATTTCGAAGTATATGTAGGCTGTGCAAAATGGAATAAGCAAGATTTGAAGAATTTTTATCCGCCTAAAACAAAAGATGAATTGAGTTATTATTCAACGCAATTTAATAGTATCGAGCTAAATGCGACATATTATCGTTCGCCAAGTAAAGAAAATGTCGAAAGTTGGGCAAATAAAACTCCAAAAGATTTTAAATTTTTCCCGAAAATTCCACAAAGTATTAGTCATTATGGACGATTGCAAAATGTGACAGATAAATTGAATCAATATTTGGATGCAGTTGCGTTATTTGAAGAAAAATTAGGAATGATTTTCTTGCAAATGCACGAAAATTTTGCGCCAAAAGATTTTGAAAAATTAGAAAATTTCATTCAAAATTTTCCGAAAGGTTATCCGTTAGCTGTAGAACTTCGTCATGAAGATTGGTTTTCGAACGAAGAAAATTTTAATCGATTAGTTTCGTTATTAGAAAAGCATAACATTTCAAATATCATTGTTGATGCGGCGGGTAGGAGAGATATGGTGCATATGCGATTGACTTCGAATGAAGCTTTTGTGCGTTTTGTTGGAGCAAATATTCCATCCGATTATGAACGTTTAGATGAATGGATTGAAACAATTAAACTTTGGAAAGCAGAAGGTTTGCAGAAATTGTATTTCTTTATTCATCAAAATTTAGAGTTAGAATCGCCAATGTTAGCCAAATATTTCATCAAAAAATTAAACGATGATTTAGATTTAGACATTCGTGGTCCACAAGATGAATTGACGTTGTTTTAAGTGAAAATTAGCAAAAATAATTCTTTAAACCTCGATTGTTTCAACTAATTTTGCAGAACAAATAAAACAAAAGATTCTTCTCAATTATGAAACAATTTACTTCGGTTTATGATGTAGAAAACATCGACGAATTACTAAAAACAGCCTTAGAAATTAAAGCAAATCCTTATGCTCAACAAGAAGTTG
The DNA here is from genome assembly GCF_002429865.1 of Empedobacter sp. UBA5987. Lineage (NCBI taxonomy): Bacteria > Pseudomonadati > Bacteroidota > Flavobacteriia > Flavobacteriales > Weeksellaceae > Empedobacter > Empedobacter sp. UBA5987. Next base: position 33,405 of record NZ_DJBB01000034.1, on the reverse strand, counting down.
GTAAAAATAAAACAGTTGGTTTGATTTTCTTTAATCCAAGTTTACGTACACGTCTAAGCTCTATTAAAGCGGCTTATAATCTTGGAGCAAATGCTTGGGTTTTGAATGCTGGAGCAGATTCTTGGACATTGGAAATGGCTGATGGTGCTGTGATGAACGGAGATACGCAAGAACATATCAAAGAAGCAATTCAGGTAATGAGTGCGTATTGTGATGTTTTAGGCGTTCGTACTTTTCCGAAATTAGTAGATCGTGATGAAGATTATAACGAAATCATGTTCAATAAAGTAAAAGAATTATCTTCTGTTCCTGTTGTCTCTTTGGAAAGTGCAACTTTACATCCATTACAGTCTTTTGCTGATTTAATTACAATTGCAGAAAAAACGGGTTATACGCCTGGGACAAAACCTGAAAAGAAAGTGAAAGTTGTGATGACTTGGGCGCCGCATCCACGTCGTTTGCCACAAGCTGTTCCGAATTCTTTTGCGCAATGGTTTTCTAAAGTAGATTGGGTAGATTTTACAGTTGTACAACCAAAAGGTTTGGAGTTAGATCCAAAATTTACTGATGGAGCAACGATTGCTTATGATCAAGATGAAGCGTTGAAAGATGCTGATTTTGTCTATGCAAAAAACTGGTCTTCTTTTGAAAATTATGGTCAACCGAATGATGGTGATAAGGATTGGGAAGTGACAATGGATAAAATGAATTTGACAAATAACGGAAAATTTATGCATTGTTTACCAGTTCGTCGCAATGTAGTAGTATCTGATGAAGTTTTAGATTCTGATCGTTCTATCGTAATTGATGAAGCAACGAACCGAATTTTCTCAGCTCAAACTGTTTTCCACGAGATTTTGAAGAATAAATAGATAAAAAAACAAGGCTAAAGATTAAATTTTAGCCTTATTTTTTTTCAATCTCATTCAATTATGAAGAAAGAAAATTCTACAAATTCTATTAATGATAAATATTTAGAAAACTTTTGTAACGCTTACAAGGTTTTATCCTTAATCACTGGTAGATGGAAGGTTTCAATAATTTTTACTTTAAAGGAAACTACAAAAAGTTATTCTGATTTGAAATTAGAATTTCCTAATCTTACTGATAGAATTTTGACAAAACAATTGAAAGAATTGCAAATAGATCATTTGATTGAGAATGAAAAAGATAAAACAAAATCAATTTATAAGTTATCTTCAAAAGGAGATAAAGTTTTATCACTATTAGAAAATATCAATAAATTAGATTTATAAAAATTTAAAAATGTACATTTTCTAAAAATTCAATAACCTCTCCATTAGGACTATAAACAAGACTATTACGAACATTAACCGGTTTTTTATCGTTACTTAATAAAAGTTCGTGAACACCTTTACTCAAATCAAAAGCTCCATTTTTTATTGCCTCTTCTCGAGCTTTTTCTGCATCTTTTACCATAAAACAAATATGTAAGATTGAATTTTCAATGTATTCATCATCCGCTTGCCTTTTTCTACCTTGAGTTGGAATTTCAGCATCTTTATCAAATAATTCGATGTAACAATTGATATTTTTATTGTAAATCATTACAGCTTTTTTTAACTTAAAAGAAGGCAATGACCATGAATGAACCTCTTCAAAACCTAAAGAATCATAAAATTTCAATGTTTTTTCAAAGTCATTTACTTTTAAAGAATAATGATGAAAGGCTACTATATTTTCTGCTAAAATCATGTTTAATTTTTCTGTAAAATTAGTATGGTTGACATCTCTTTACAAGAACTTACAAAATTGTTAGTTGGAGTTTTTTAAGAAAATATCATGCAACTAAAGAAGAATATCAATTTCTTCAATCATCCAATCAAAAACAAAAATTTAGGAAAGAATTTTATTGATTGCAATTTTGTATCTTTGAATAAAGATTTACAAATGGCAGATTATATCAGAATTCATCCAGAAAATCCACAAGAAAAAGCGATTGATCAAGTGGTTAAGATTCTACAAAATGGAGGTTTAATTATTTATCCTTCCGACACTGTGTATGGATTAGGATGTGATATTACGAATATCAAAGCGATGGAAAAATTGGCACGATTGAAAGGTGTTAAATTAGAAAAATCTCATTTTTCTATTGTTTGTAATGATCTAAGCCATTTGTCTCAATACACTTTGCCAATTGATAATAGTACGTTTAAGATTTTGAAACGCGCTTTACCAGGGCCATTTACATTTGTCATGAATGCATCGCGCAATTTACCTGTCGCTTACAAAGGAAAAAAAACGGTTGGTATTCGTGTTCCAGATCATGCTGTTCCGCAAATGATTGTCGAAAAATTAGGAAATCCTATTGCCTCAACTTCTATTTATGATGAAGATGAAATTGTTGAATATACAACAGATCCTGAATTGATTTTTGAGAAATGGGAGAAACTTGTGGATGCTGTGATTGATAGTGGTTATGGAGATAATATTGCGTCTACTATTGTTGATATGACAGATGGAGTAGAGGTTTTACGTGAAGGTAAAGGTGATATTGAAGATTATTTATAATTTATTTTTAAGAAAAAACTATGAAAATATTACTTTCTCCAGCGAAGATGATGAATTTGGAAATGAATGCTAAATGGAGAGCAACAACACCTCAATTTTTGGAACATTCACAAGAAATTATGGATGTTATGAAAGAAATGAGTACAACTGATCTTGAAAAATTAATGAAAATTTCGAAAGACATTGCAGAAATGAATGTGGAGCGTAATCAGGTTTGGAATGTTAAACCTACTGCGAAACAAGCTATTCCAGCAGCTTTAGCTTTCAAAGGTGAAGTTTATAGAGGTTTAAATGCTGAAACTTTAGATGATGAAGCATTTGATTACTTTAATAAACATACTTTTTTGTTATCTGGGCTTTATGGAATGTTGCGTCCTTCTGATAAAGTAATGTTGTATCGATTGGAAATGGGTTCTAAATTAGATGTTCATGGTTCGAAAAATTTGTATGGTTTTTGGAAAGAAATTTTGACACCTTTTCTAAATTCGAAACTAAAAAAAGGAGAATTTATCTTAAATTTAGCAAGTAATGAATATGCTAAAGTTTTGGATAAAAAATCGTTAAAAGTTCCGATGATTGATGTAGAGTTTCAAGATTACAAAAACGGTGAATTGAAAAAAATCATGATGTATTTTAAACATGCTCGTGGTGCAATGGCGCGTTATTGTGCAGAAAATAAAGTTGAAACTTTGGATCAAGTGAAAGCATTTGACGTGGATGGTTATCGTTTTGATGAGAACCTTTCTACCGAAGAAACTTTGGTATTTACAAGATAATGACTAAAAAAAATAATAACTTGAAGACTGCTTTATTAGTAGTCTTTTGTTATTTTTAAATCATATATGAAAGAAAATTTTATCGATAAATTACCCATCAAAATTATTTACTCGTTCCAATCGCTGATTGAAGAATTAGAACGATCTGAATACAACTTTGGAGAGTTTAAAGCTTTTTTAGAATATCTGAAAGCTACTCGACCAGAGTTGATTGATGGTGTTGAAACATTTGAAGATTTTCAGAAAATTATCAAAGATGTTGAGCCAATTATTGAGAAAATTATTCCAAATCCATTTGTAAAATATAATTTAAAAGCGATAACTTTTCCCTTTTCAGATAAATTTATTTTTGCAACGGATCGACTTAGAGAGTTGATTGATAATAATGAATCACGACTAAAATTCAATTTTGAAGATTTAGATTATGATACATTATATAAGTTTTGTTGTTGCTTCATCTTATCAAAATATTATCATAAAAATTTAGATTTTAATTTATCAAATCAGTTGGTGATAGACAATCAAAATGGCTACAGAACTTATCTTGGTACTGATATAAACCATGATTATTTTCGTATTTATCCATCTGAAGATAAATTTAAATTGACTGAAGATGAAATTGAAGAGTTGTTGAATAATTATGAAGATACAGCTTTGTGGATGAGAAAAATTCCAATTGGATCTTGGATTGCAAAAGGGTTTAATCTTGTTTCATTTTTTGATAATACGACTGAAATTGCACTTTCTAACTTAAAATCTAAATTATTATCTTATGGAGAACCTTTTAATATTGTTCGAAATGATATTATTTCTGCATTAAAATCTATTTTTAGAATCAATAATTTAGAAGTCGGTTTTTCGGCTTATAATTCGGATAAAAATCAATTGGAAATTAGTCATTTATTACAATTGAATGATAGTTTATTGATTGATAATCATAAAAAAATAAAACTGAATGAAATTTTTTGTGCTGATTTAGAGAACAAAATATCGAAATCAGATTATTATGTTGTTTCTAATATTGACGCTGCTTTGGAGAAGTTTCCGCAAGATAAAATGTTGAGAATGGCAAATGAATCTGGTTTGAAAAGTTTGATTCTTTACCCATTGAAAAACGGAAAATCTCATTTAGGTATTTTAGAAATAGGTTCGAAAGAATCTGGAGTTTTCAATCGAATTAATGCAAACCTTTTGCGCGAAATCACGCCTCTTTTAGAAGAATCTATTTATCGCTATACGGTAGAGTTTGAGAATCAAATCAATGCTTATATACAAACCGAATATACGTCGTTGCATCCAAGTGTAGATTGGAAATTTAGAGAAAAAGCTCGCGAACATATATTGCATCCGGGAAACACAAAACAAAAATCGCAGATTTCTTTTCAAAATGTATATCCAATTTATGGTGAATTGGATGTGAGAAATTCGTCAGTGATTCGAAATCAATGTTTAAAAATGGATTATACTAATCAGATTAATTACTTGATTTTGATTTGTAACGAGTTATATAATCGTACAAAAAAGAATAAATTTTTGGATTATATTGACGATTTGACTGATTTTTTGCAACGAATAGATAATGTAGATAAAATCTATTTCGAAAGCGAATTATTTGATTACATTACGTTGCATATTCATCCTGAAATTCCCAAATATGTAAAGGACAATGAGAAATCAATTATCGAAGAATATCTAAAAAAGTTAGATTCTACAACGGGATTATTTTACGTAGAACGCAAAAAATTTGACCAAACAATTGTAATGACAAATTCACTTTTGTCGAACAAATTAGACACTTTTCAGAAAGATGCTCAAGATGTATTTCCGCATTATTACGAACGTTTCAAGACAGATGGAATTGATTACAATTTGTATGTTGGGCGAAGTATTGCGCCGTTCAAAAAATTCTCCTATCAAAATATTCGAGAAATTAGATATTGGCAACTACAAGCGATGATAGCCTTGGAACAATCTTACAAAGAAATTCAGAAAAAAACACCATTAAAAGTTGAGGTTGCTTCGTTGATTTTTGCAACGAATACCACTTTAGATATTTTGTTCAAATTAGATGAGAAACGTTTTGATGTTAATGGATATAACAATGCAAAATATGAAATAATCAAGAAAAGATTGAGTAAAGCTTTTGTGAAAGGAACAAATGAACGAATCAATTTGCCACACAAAATTTGTATTATTTATACCGTAGATATCCTAAAAGAAGAATACTCAAATTATATCAATTTATTAATTGATAAGAAATTTTTGAAAAAAGATGTTGAATATTTGGAAATTGATGATTTGCAAGGTATAAGTGGTTTGCAAGCAATTAGAGTTTCGATTAATTATAAAAATAAACTCGAAAAATATACAAAAATAGAAGAATAAAGAATGGAAAAAGATGATGTATTGCTTAATATTTCGATAGATAGTACTGTCGAAAATATTTGGAAAGTTTTGACTGATGAACAAGCGTTTAATGAATGTTTTGAAAACATAAAAATGACTTGTAACGATTGGAAAGTAGGAGAGAAGATAAAGTTTGTATCACAAAAAAATAATGAAACGTTGATAGATGAAGCCTTGATTACATCAATTATGGAGAATGAACGTTTGCGATATAATTATAAAAAACAAAATACAGACCATGAGATTGAAGTGATTTTTAACTTGAAAGTTTCGGGTAATTTTACTTATCTATCAATTGAAGGAAAAGATTTTGCGGATGATTTTGAGCGCTCGCATTCAGAAAATGCGTGGATAAATATGATGCAAGCAATCAAGAAATATGTACAAAAAAAATAACCTTCAAATTTTTGAAGGTTATTTTTTTATATGTTAAAATCCGAAATTCAATCCAAAAACGATTCGTCCCGGATCTTCACCTTTAAAGTATGAAACTGTTGCGGTAATAGATTGTGCTCCGTTTATCCAAAGTCCGCCACCCATAGATGAATGCCATTTATTTGAGTCTTCTCCGTTTAACCAAACTCGTCCATAATCAGCTCCAACAAAAACGCCTAATCGCAATGGAACAACGGCTTTGAAACGTAAAGCATCAAATCGTAAATCAGATGTTTGTAAGAAAACTTTGTCTCCAGCAAAACGACCTAATCGATAACCACGTAAATCTTGATCTCCACCTAAATTAGCCATTTGGTAGAATTCCATAAAATTACCCCAAACTGCTTTACCTTTTAGCATAGAAGCAACTGTTAATCTTCCATTTGCAGAAATTTTGTGCGTAAAACCTAAATTAAGTTCTGTGTAAAAATGATTACGTTCAAAATCTGTCAAGTTAGAAATCCATTTCGCATTAGCTAAAAATGTCATGCCTAATTTTGGTAATGATTCGTTATCGTAATTTTTGAACAAATATTTAGCTCCAATTTCTCCGAAATGTTGTCCTTTGAAAACGTCTCTATTAATTGATGGGAAATCTTCGACAATACGATCTTTATTCTCTTCAATCTTTTTGTAACTATAAATCGCAGAAAAATCTAAACGCCCATTGTTATTCATAATCTTGAAAATAGATGGTCCAATACTATAACTTTCTAATCGAACACGGTTATAATCCATTCCAATTTCTTCTTGATTATTCACGGTTTCGTTTCCTAAGCCAAAGAAATTTGTACTATAAGTTGGACTCGTGTAAGCAGCATTAAGGTCTAAATTCCATTTGCCCAAAGCTTTTGTAAACGTTCCTTTGTATTTTGCATCCCAACCGCCTGTCGCAAAATAATAACTTAATTGCAAATTGTGACGTTGCGAATATGGTTTACGATCAAAACCGTTGACAGTGTAGGTTGGCGATAAACCAATTTTTATTCCATCATCAGGATTGTAGCCGATATTAGGTAACATCGTAAAGAAATTATACATCGGTTGTTTGTAATCGTATGTATTAACCTCGTAATCGTTGACAAAATTTTTCGACGTTAAAAAGGTAGATTCAGATGCATCGCTTCCGTTAGCGTAATCATATACTTTTACTTTTGCCGAACGTTTTACTTCGTACACATCATCGTCAATTCCTCCAATAATTCGAACTAAAATAGCATTGCTCGGTTTTCCTTCAACTTTAAATTTATCTTTTCCGTTTAATCCATATAAACGAATTTCTTTCGTTTCTTTTTTATCAAAATCTTCATCAAGAATTAAAGTTCGATTTTGTCCTGAATAGATTTTTACATTTGTTTTTCCTTTTGGTAAACGAGTGATCACAAAATCTTCATCTTCGTCTGTTCCTTTCAGAATGACTAATTTGCGAAGAACTTTATTATATTCTTCAGCAAATTTTTCTAATTTAGATTTTCGAGCAATAAGATTATTAATGACTTCTTGATCATATTCTTGTTTTGTTTCTTCAGGAATTAATTCAAATGATTGTTTGATATAATCATCACTCAAATTATCTTGAATATATTTTGCTTCTTTTTTCCATAAATCAAGATTGGATGATTCTAAAATGGCTAAATCCAACGGGTAAGGTTCTCTGTTGAACCATTTTACACTTTTGATATCATCTTTGTAATCTTGCATATGTCTAAGCGGAGGAATTTTCATAATCAAATGAAAGAAAAGTCCGTCATAACGTGGAAATGCTTGATCTCTATCACGTGGAATTGGTTTGTAAACAGTTTGATTATTTTCTTTGTAAACGCCCCAACGCCATTGATCAGAATGTCGATCCCAATCACCAACTAACATATCAAAAAGTCGAGCACGAATGTAGGCTTGTTTATCTACAACAACATCTTTGTTTTTGTGAATTGCAGCCAACATATCATCTGTACTAACAATATCTTTTGGTTTTCCGAAAACACCATCTTGATACCCAGACATTGGTCGCTCTTCTATCATGTATAATTCATCACCAAAATTCTCATTATATTCTTTCAAGGCTTCTTGTTTCGGAACATAATATAATTTTGGCGTAGAATGCATAATATTGATCGGTTTCATCAAATTAGCAACTGTTAGTGGATAATATGGATGATTGGTTGTATAGAAATCCATCAAAAATTTTTCTGTGAACGAATCTTCAAACTCATCTGCAACATATTTATTTTTAAATGCAACTTGCTGAATGAATTGCGTGGCACTTTTCTTCACCGATCGCATATTGTATTCTTCACCTTTCGCATTCACCAATCGTAAACTTTGCGTTTGATGTCCACCGCCCATTCTAACAGGGGTTAAACCTCCATTTAGCTGACTTAAATTAACGGTATTAGCAGTAATTGTTTGACCATATGTTCGACGATAATGGCGACCAAAAAAGAATTTATACGGATCAGATTTACGTGTATCTTCTAATGGATATACACTTGTTTCTTTCGTTTTCGGCATTTTTTTGTCATCATAAACTTGAGCCAAATATTCCTTTTTCTTTTCTGTAATTTGTTTTGCTAATAATAATTCGATTCCACCGTCTTTAAAACCATAGAAATTAGCTTTAGAAGCACCATTATCATACAAATCTAAGACAACAAAACCATTATCTCCGTAAGAAAAATCGTTTTTACCAACCGCTTTTGCCGATTCTTTTTTAGAACCAGAACCACTGATAATTTGTTTGACATTGTTTTGCTGAATGTATTGCAAGTTGTGATCGTGTCCAGAAACAACAATTACATTATTTCTATTTTCGATAAGCGTTGCAATACGAGAAGCCATCTCTCTGTATTTGAAATTATTAACGTCTTGAGGGCTAAGACCTGTTGTACTTCTTAGTAAATTGATAAAAGATCCAATTACAGGTAATGGAATTTTGAAATTATCTCCTAATGGATAAAACTGTTTTTTGAAATCAAATTGTCCACCATGTGTTCCGTTCGAATATAACGGATGATGCATCGTGATAATAGTTGTTCTGTTTTGATATTTGTTCAATTGCGATTCTAGTTCTTCGAAGAAAGCTTCGCGTGATTTGATATCACATTTTTCATTCAGGCCAGGATGTTTATCCCAATCTTGCAAATACCATTCAGAATCTATCGCAATAATTCCGATGCTATCATTTACATTTATTTTATCAATTGGACATGCATCTTTTGGTAAAAATGATTTTTTATTACCCAATTGTTTTTTGACTAATTTTTCTTGTTCTTTTAATCCTTTTACACCATTCCGCCAATCATGATTTCCTGGAATAAAAAGAGTTTTTCCTTTAAATTCTTTCGCTAAATCAATCTGAAATTGAAGTTTTTCTCTACTTGTTGTATATTCAGCTTTTGTAGAATCTGTTACAATTCCATTTTCGTAAACATTATCACCTAAAAAGAAAAGATAAGAAGAAGAGTCAGCTTTCGCTAATTGATTCTTTAAAATTTCTAAATTTTGTTTATTTTTTGGTTGATCAAGATCTCCTGCATCGCCAATTAAATAGATAGATTGAATTTTATTTCCTTCTACATTTTGTACTTTTTCTGTCTTAATGTTTCTACCATATTGAGGAAGTTGCGTAGCGCAAGATGTCATATAAAGGCAAGAACCTACTAAAGCCAAAAAAGGATAATTCAATTTTTTGTTGTTCAGTGTTGGTAATAATTTCATACATTTAAGCGTTAAAAACTTGTGATGAACCAATTGTTATTAAATATAGAAAACTATGTTTTCAATCTGTTCAAAGATAATCTTTCTTTAGATTTTACGTATCATAATTTTATGCATACTGTAAAAGTTGTAGAAGCTATAAAAACTTTGAGCGCGGAGGAACAAATCTCTACAGATTTACAAGAGAAATTATTAATTGCTGGTTGGTTTCATGATACGGGATATACAAAAACCGTGCAAGGTCATGAAAGTGAAAGTGCAAATATTGCAAAACAATATTTGAACGAGCATAATTTCGACGAAAATTACATCAACGAAGTCCAAGATTATATTTTAATCACAACATTAAATATTGTTCCGAAAAATATAGGTGAAGCAATTGTAAAAGATGCAGATAACTATCATTTAGGACAAACCGAATATCCTAAGATTTCTGAGTTGTTACGTGATGAAATTGCCAAAATTTGTCACAAAGAATTTTCGGACTACGAATGGCATTTAGAAAATAGAAATTTCTTTCTAAATGTTCATCATTTTTATACAGATGCTGCAAAAAAACATTGGCAAAAAGGAAAAGAAGAAAACTTAATTTATACACAAAACAAAATCAAAGAGATAGAGTTGATTGGTGATATTCCCAATAAGTATGAAATTAAGAAAAAGAAAAACGATAAAATTCAGCAACCAGAACGTGGTGTTGATACACTTTTTCGTGTGACGTTAAACAATCATACGCGTTTAAGTGATATTGCAGATAGTAAAGCCAATATCTTATTGTCTGTAAATGCCATTGTGATTTCGATTGCGCTTTCTACTTTGGTTCCAAAATTAGGAAGTCCAAAGAATGAATATTTACTTTTACCTTCAATTGTAATGCTTTTATCAAGCGTTGTTTCAATTATTTTTGCAATTTTAGCAACTAAACCAAATGTAACGTACGAAAGTTTTAACGAAGAAGATATAAAAAACAAAAAAGTGAATTTACTTTTCTTCGGAAATTTTTATCAAATGTCGCTTGATGCCTACGAAGAAGCGATGCAAGAACTGATGAAAGACCGCGATTATTTATATAATTCTATGACAAGAGATTTGTATTATTTAGGAAAAGTTTTGGAAAGAAAATATCGTTTGTTAAGCATCACGTACACAATTTTTATGATCGGAACAGTTTTATCCGTGCTAACGTTTGCTTACGCGATGATCACAAATGTTGCTTAATTATTTCTTTACTTTTTCGAAATCGAACGCAATTTTACTTGATTCATCATTACTAATCTCAGCTTTTAACTGATATCCAACTTTCCAATATTTGATAAGTTTAGGAAAATCATTCTTGTGATTTTCTAATGTAAACGAAATTTTATCAGAATTGATAAATTCAAATTCAGTTGTCACATTTTTAGTTTTGTCCAAGTTAACTTTCAATATCCATTTATCATCAATCTTTGTGATAGTAATATGTTCCTGCGAAATTGTATCATTATTTTTGATTGTAAATCCGCGACCTAAAAAAGTGTTTTTATCAACTTTTTTCCAGTTTTCATACGTTTTTCGATCCGATTTTTCATTCGTCCTAATCCATTCTCCAACCAAAAAATCAAAACTTGGTTTATCAGCAGAAGTTTTAGTTGATTCGCAAGAATTCAGCGAAAAAATAAATAAAATTAGAAAAGTAAATTGTTTCATATTGGTGTGTTTTAGTTTTATTTAGTGTGCTTATCAATTTCAAAATTATTTGTATCTAAAAAAATAACCTTGCCAACACATTCTAGGAATTGCAAATTTTGGCATAGCTATTATTCCTCCGTTTTCGAGGATTTTTTGAGCAGTTTTATCAAAATTTTCTATAATTGAATTTAAATTCAGCTAAAATTTATTCAGAAAATCATTATTCAATCAAATATTAGAATAAATCTTTTGAGAATGATTATTTTTATACTTTAAAAGAAATAAGATGAAAATTGAATTAAATAGAGTAAATCAGGCTTCTCACTATGAAGCGACAGCACCAAGTTCTTCAGTAAAAGTAAATATTGATGGACCAGAATCTATTGGAGGAGAAGGAAAAGGAGTTCGCCCGATGGAGTTAGTTTTGATTGCTTTGGGAAGTTGTAGTGTTTTTGATTTGAATGAGATTTTGAAGAAACAACGCCAAGAAATTGAAGATATTAAAGTTGAAGTTGAAGGTCAACGTCGAGATGAAATTCCAAATATTTTCACGAATATTCACATCAAATTTTTCTTAAAAGGAAATATTGATTTAGATAAAGCAAATAAAGCTGCTGAATTAGCGGTTAAGAAGTATTGTAGTGTACATGATATGCTTGCAAATGGCGGGATTGATATCACCTACGAGATAAATGTGAATTAAATTGATAACAAAAAAAAGGTCTTTCGTTCGAAAGACCTTTTTTCAATACATACATTTTCAATTAAGCTTCAACAGCAGTTAAAGCATCTTGAAAGATACTAACTTGAGCTAGTACTTTATTTTTTAATTCTTCATTTACAATTTCGTTATTTTGGAAATTATCGTTGAAAGATGGGAAAGTCGTGCTTGCTACAATTTCTCCGCTTGCAAACATTCCAAAATATTTTGTTGCAACTTCCATTACATTTCCTCCACCATAAGCACCTGGAGATGTACTTAATAATAACACTTTTTTATCTTTCAAATATGGCATTTCGATACGCGAAACCCAATCCAAAATGTTTTTTAATGCAACAGAAAAATTTCCATTGTGTTCTGCCAAAGAAATTACAACACCTTCTGCATTTTTGATTTTATTGTAAAAATTCTGTGCTTCTTGTGGAAATCCATTTTCTAATTGACGGTCAATAGAATAGATAGGCATCTCGAAATCATTGATGTCAACTAAATCGATTTCTGCATTTTCGATTTGATTTAAAGTATAATTTAATAATTCTTTATTAATTGATTTTTTGCTGTTACTACCAGCGAAAGCTAAAATTTTCATATTCTTACTTGAGTATTTTCATTTTTGATGAAGCAAAGTTATTGCAAGCAACCATAAATTTTATTGACCTATGTTAGGAAAAGATAAAAACTTATATTTTTTTTCTAAATTCATCAATTTTAAGAATCAATTCTCTGTTTAACTCTTCATTAGTGATTTTACCTTCTGCAAAATTTTCGTTGAATTTAGGCAAAGAGAAATCGACTAAAATGTCACCTCCTAATTTTGTAATTAATTTAGAACCTATTTCTAAAGAGTTTTTTGCTCCATAACCACCAGGAGATGTACTCATAACGAAGACCTTTTTTCCTTCCAGAAATTTATAATTAATTCTTGAGCACCAATCCATATAGCTTTTAAAAACTGCTGTAATGCAAGCATTATGTTCTGCTAATGAAATAAGCAAAATATCAGAATCAACAAGTTTTTGATAAAATCGTTTTACTTCATCAGAAAAACCTTGCTCTTTTTCTATATCAATATCAAAAGTAGGGATATCAAAGTCATCTAAATCTAAAATCTCAATTTGATCTTTGTTTAATAAAGAAGAAGCATAAGTTACGAGTTGTTTATTGATAGAAGTAGAGCTGTTACTTCCGGCAAAAGCTTTAATAATCATAGTTTTTATCTTAAGTTATTGTTTTTTTGTGTGTAATAATTGCGCATATTCCGTTGGTCGAATTCCTGATACTTTCTGAAAAATATTACTGAAAGATGACAACGAATTATAACCAACTAACATTGCGATTTCGTACATATTGTATTTATTTTCAGCAATCAATTCCAATGATTTTGTGATACGTAATGCGCGTAAAAATCGAACATAATTAATTCCCATATTATCTTTGAATTTTCGAGATAATGTTCGCGTGCTCAAACCAAATTGTTGCGCAACTTCATCTATTGTATAGTTTTTCTCGATATTTTTCATCAGAAATCGAGCAATATCAATCAGTTTCTGATCTTTTGGAAATGGATGCTGAATAAAAGCAGGCAATTTGTTCGATTCCATTTCGGGCAAAATAGATCGTATGGCTTTTACAAAATCATATTTTGCAGGATCTTTTTCCGAAATTGATCCACTCCAATTTTTGGTGTACAAAATCATTTCCCTTAACAACTCATTCGTGTAATAAATATTTGTAATCGAATAAAAATCGTTTTCTTCTTTTTCGGTCTTGAAATAAAAGTTATACAAATCGCCTGTTTTACTATTCGTTAAGATAGAATGTGGCGTATTTGCAGGAATCCACATAAAACAACGCGCAGGCAAATACCAATGTTTGTCGTTTACAAAAACATGTACAATTCCGCCTTCTGCATATAATAATTGTGCTTTTTTGTGTTCATGTACGCGCGTTCCTATCGTATCTAAATGTGCATGTTGTATGTAAAAATGGACTTTAGATTTGTCAACTTCGTTAAAAAAAAACTGATCAAACAACATTGTTTTATACTTTTATAAAGTGAAATATTTTGCTTTTGCAAATTACTTTATTTTGGCGTAAATGAGCAAATTATTTTCTTTTTTTATCAAGAGGGTAAAGGTGTTTTGAATGTAACTTTGCATCACTAAAAATCAATAACAGACTTATAAATAATACAAAATGATATTTAAATTCGTTAAATATCAGTTGCTTACATTGTTGTTAATGCTGAGTGGGTTGAGTTATGCTCAAAATGAAATAGACTATAACCAACTGAAATTAAGCAAAGCAATTGAAATTGGACTTCAAAATAATAAAAAATTACAAATTAGCGCTTTAAAAACTAATATTGCTGAATTAAAAGAGAAAGATCTTAAAAATGAGAAATTGCCAGATGTAGACTTTCATACTGGTTTTCATGTTTTGAGTAATTTACGCCAATATGAAGACGGTTTTTTAAAACCTTCTACAAAATATGCTGTTCCTCGAGTGAAATACGATTTTACACTTTCGGCAGAAATCCCAATTTATTTAGGTGGTAAATTAAAAAATGATGAGAAAAAATCTGAAATAGAAACTAATATTTCGAAACTGCAAGTTCGAAAAGATGAGCGAGAATTGAGAATGCAAATTATCACAGCTTATTTACAAGCGTTGCATTTACAAGAGCAACAAAAGTTGATTTCGGATAAAATGAGAGAAGATTCGGTTGTGATAAAACAAACAGAATCCTTGAAAAAAAATGGGTTGGTAACGTATAATGAAGTTTTGAGAACAGAATTGCAATTGTCAAATCATAAAATGTCTTTTACAGAATTGGCGAATGAAATTTCGATTATCGAACATCAAATCAAAACAATTTTGGCTTTACCAGAAAATCAAGAAATGCATATTGATACTTATGATTTGTTTACAAATGAAGAGCATTTGGGGTTAGTTGATGAAATGATTTTGGAAGCAATGGATCAAAGTGAAAGTTTGAAAATTGCGAAAGATGATTTGAATTTGAAAGAAATTGATAAGAAAATTACCAAATCCAATACATTACCAAAAATAACTGCTGGTGCGGAATATGGATATAATTATCCAAACTTTATGTTTTTTCCTCCAGAAGAATATTTGTACAGATTTGGTTCTGTTGGTGTAAATGTTTCGATTCCATTGAGTAATTTTTTCAAGAATAAACAAAAAATGCAAATCGCAGATCGTAACATTTCAATTGCAAAATTAGAAATAGAAGAGAAAGAAGAACAAATTCGACATGATGTTTTTGCAGCGAATAAACGATTAGAAGAATCGATCGATAAAATAAAAATTGCGGAAGAAGCAATTGGTCAATCCAAAGAAAATTATCGAATTGTTAGAACAAAATATGTCAACAAATTGAGTTTGATTACAGAACTTATCGATGCGGATAACGCTTATTTAGAGGCTCAATCGAATTTGATTTCATTACAAATCAACAAACAATTAAAATACTATCAATTACAATACATTTTAGGAAACTTATAAAAATGGGAAAACAACAGACAAAAGGAGAAAAACGAATGAATAGAACGCTTTCGGCGATTGCTTGGATTTTTATTATCATAGGAATCACTGCAGTGGCTTGGTTTTATTTCTTTTCGAGTTCACATGTCAATACAAATGATGCGCAAGTGCGACAATATATTACACCAGTTTCGAGTAAAGTTTCTGGTTTTATCAAAAAAGTAAATTTCGAAGAAAATCAATTTGTACACAGAGGTGATACGCTTGTTGTGATTGACAATAGAGAATTTCAGAATCAGATTGATATTGCTGAAGCAAATTTAGAATCGACTTCGCAATCTGTTTTAACGTACGAAAAAGCGGTAGATACAAAATCGAGTGATGTTAATATTGTTAATGCAAATATAGAAGCTGCTAAAATAGAAGTTTGGAGAACGGAAAAAGATTATAATCGTTTCAAAAATTTAGTGCAAGAAGATGCTGCAACCGTGCAACAATTTGAAGAAGTTGAAGCAAAATATAAACAAGCAAAAGCAAGTTTGAGTGCTTTGGAACAACAACGTAATGCAGTGAATGTTAGTGCGTCTGCTGAACAAACAAAAGTTGCGCCTGCAAAAACTCAAATTTTACAACGAAAAGCCCAATTGAATGATGCCAAACTTATTCTCTCATATACTTATGTTGTGGCGCCTTACGATGGTTGGGTTGGAACAAAAAATATACAAGAAGGTCAGTTAATAAAAGAAGGACAAGCTTTGGTGCAAGTGGTTTCGAAAGAGAAATGGATTGTTGCAAATTTTAAAGAAACGCAAATTGGAGAAATCGATTTGGATCAACCAGTTATTATAAAAGCTGATGCCTACAAATACATTGAGTTTGAAGGAAAAATTGAATCACTTTCGCCAGCTTCTGGGTCTGAGTTTGCTTTGATTAAACCTGATAATGCTACAGGAAACTTCGTGAAAATTGAACAACGTTTTCCTGTAAAAATAATTCTGAAAGAGTCTAAAAACAACGAAAAATTACGTACCGGAATGAATGTAAATGTTTCCGCAGAAAAAGTAAATTAAATAAATGTCACAACAAAATTCAATATTCAATAAATGGGTTCCGCAAAAATTGGTTGTGCCAATTTTTATCCTTGCGCTATTTCCTCACTTGATGATTTTGACGATATTCAACATGAATAGTACGTTTACAGCATCATTTTTGGATTTGGAGGTCGACGATTTGCAGTTCCTTTTTTCGATGGCGTATGCCACTATTGTTTGTGGCTTATTTATTCACGTTCGATTTTTTCACTTTTTCAATATCAGAAGTTATCTGCTAACAATGACCATGCTTAACATTTTGGTGTTGTTTGGAATGACATTGACAACAAATACAGAATTGATTTTGATTCTGCGTTTTATTCAAGGACCTTTATCGTTTTTCGAAGGTTGTATTTTGTTGCCAATTATTATGTCGAATATTAAAAGTGAACATTCAAAATTGATTGCTTATTCGTTTTTGTATGGCGTAATGTTAACGGGAGATAAATTCACGACTTCTATTGTGAAGTTTGCGATTGAGAATTATAACCACAATATGATGGTGTATACGATTATGAGTTTTCATGTTGTTGCATTAATCATTTATGTATTTTTCTTTAATCACAACAGAATGTTTCCTAAAAAACCATTGTATCAATTAAATTTAGGCGGAATTTTCTTGATGATTATTTCCTTAATTTCTGGTGCATTTTTCTTGATTTACGGAAAAAAATATTATTGGTTCGAATCGCCAATTATTATCATAGCGTTTGCATCAACACTCGTTTTTAGTGGTTTATTTCTATTGCATCAAAAAACAGCCAAACGACCTTTGTTTCATTTTGAGATTTTCAAATCAGAACGTGTCATTTTAGGAATATTAATGTTTTTTGTTTTCTATACTTTGCGTGCTGGGATGAGTAATATTTACCAAGTTATGTCGACAGTTTGGAAATGGCAATGGGAATATGTGTTGCAGATTCAATATTTTAATGTGGCTGGTTCTATCATTGGTGTTGTGTTTTCATTTTTTATGGTTAAGAATAGAGTCGATTTTAGAAAAATATTTTTTCTTGGATTTGTACTTTTAGCCATGAGCATGTTGTGGTTTAGTTATTTGTTTTATCCAGATACAAAAGTCGAGGCAATAGCGCCAACATTGATGTTAGAAGGAATTGCGCAAGGTGTTATTTTTACGCCATTAGTGTTGTATATTACAGGTTCTGTACATCCTTCTATTACTGGTAGCGCGGCACAAGCAGGTACGGCGATTCGTTTTTGGACTACAACAATTGGTTTTTCGTTAATGCAAAATGCAATTTTATATTTGACGACTAAACATCAATTTTTGATGACCAAAAATTTAGACAAAACGAGTCCGATTTTCCAACAACAATGGAATAATTTATTCAATAAAAATATTGCGAATCATCTTCCAAACGAAGCAGAAAGTATTACTGCCGCAGCTTTAAAAGCAAAATTGTATAACCAAGCTTTGTTGGTTAGTAATATTGAGATTTTCCGAACATTGTTTGTTGTAGGAATTATTGCTGCAATTTTTGTCATTCTTTATCAACCGATAAAAAATAGACTTTTACATCGTTAAAATAATTTTTATATATTACTTTTTATTTAATTGACGTATTTGATTTAATAGAATCAAGTACGTTTTTTTTATGACAAATTTTTAAAAATGAATGTTTTATCTAAATTATCCCGTAAAAAGGAGATATTATAAAGTTTTTTAAATTTAAAAATGGCGTAAATGAACAAATTATATTCTCAAATAATCAACTTGTTTTTCTGAGACAGCACTTACTTTTGCCATCAAAATAAATCAAACGAAAAATAATTAATGTTATAGAAAATATTAATTTTATTTCATTGATTTTAAATTTGTTATAGTTTTATAAAAATGAATCATCGTATTTTAACGATTTATTATTCAGAATCACATTTTAGCCTTTTGACCTTTCTCAGGCAGCTTCCCTTTTTTACTTTTTAGGTAAGATAATCACGAAATCAATAAAATATTTTTAATTAGACAAACTTTCGAATGAATGTTTTGAACTTGATTGTAAAATTGAATAAATAACTCAATGCACAATCAACATCCCATTTTCAAGAAATGGATACCAGAAAAATTGGTGCTTCCAATTCTCATTGCCGCGTTGATTCCGCATGTGATGATTCTCTCACTTTTCAATATGAATAGTACGTTTACAGCTTCATTTCTAGATGTTGATGTAGACGATTTACAATTCATTTTTTCTTTGGCTTACGCAACAATTGTATGTGGGCTTTTTATTAACGAACGGCTTTTTCAGTTTTTTAATATTCGCTCCTATTTATTGTTTATGACGATTATCAATATTGTATTAATGTTACTGATTTCATTGACAACAAATACGCAATTGATTTATTTGCTTCGTGTGATACAAGGAACAACATCTTATCTCGAAGGTTGTATTATTGTTCCGCTAATTATGTCGCGTATAAAAGGCGAATATGGACGATTATTAGGAAATACGTTTTTGTATGGATTTATGATGACGGCTGATAAATACACAACCTCTATTGTAAAATTTGCCATCGAAAATTATAATTTCAATATGGTAATTTATACTGTCATCTTTTTTCATGTTTTATCATTATTGATTTATGTTTTTCTCTTTAGTCATGGTAGATTGTATCCCAAAAAACCATTGTATCAGTTAAATTTGGCGGGTTATTTTTTGATGATGATGTCATTAATAGCAGGAGCTTTTTTATTGATTTATGGTAAAAGATATTATTGGTTCGAATCGCTTTATATCGTTATTGCGTTTGCTGCAATGTTTATTTTTTCAGGCTTATTTATTTTGCAACAATTAACGTCTAAAAAACCGATTTTTCATTTCGAGATTCTTCGTTCCGAAAGAGTTATTGTAGGTATGTTTTTGTTTTTTACATTTTATATTTTCAAATCGAGCATGAGTAACATTTATCAAGTGATGAATGTTGTTTGGAAATGGAATTGGGAGTTTGTTTTGCAAATACAATATTATAATTGTGCCGGAATTTACATAGGAGCATTGTTTGCTTATTACATCATCACACAATTTCAAACGCAATATAAGTATGTGTTTTTTGGAGGTTTTTTTTGTTTAACGTTTGCTATGTTGTGGTTTAGTTACATTTTGGTTCCAGATACTCGTCCGAATGCAGTTATTCCGCCATTATTGATGGAAGGAATGGGACAAGGAATGTTGTTTGCGCCAATTTTGCAATATATGGTATGTTCTATACACGCTAATTTTTCTATGAATACTATGCAAGCAGCAGTCGCAATGCGTTATTGGTCGTCGACAATTAGTTTTTCGATTATGCAAAATGCAATTCTTTTCTTGACGACTAAACATCAATTTTTGATGACGAAAAATCTAGATATTACCAATACAATTTTTCAAGAACAATGGAATAACTTATTCAATAAACACAATACAACTCATTTAGTAAATGAATCGATCAGTTTGACAGTGACCAATCTAAAATCTCAATTGTATAACCAAGCTTTGTTGATTGCAGATATTCAAATTTTTAGAACATTATTTTATTTTGGAATTGTAATGATGGTTTTTATTATGATTTATAATCCAATCAAAGGAATTTTACATCTTAGGAAAAAGAGAAAAGAGAGTCATTGATTCTCTTTTTTTCTGGTATTGATTTCTGCATTTATTTTTGCTAAACCTGTTATAAGAGGAATAAAAGTTACAGAACATGATAATAAAATAACGAATGTTACATTGATATCATATTTGTTTGTCATTTTCAGAATTAATAGAATGACTGCTATAAGTAATAATGGGATTTGAATGCTAATATTTAGTTTGTTAACTTTTTTTCTTTTTTCATTTAATTTTTCTAATGATAATTCGCTCAAAGGTTTTTCTTTGTTCATCTTAATTGTTTTATTAAAGATAGTAAAATCAAATTAAAAAATAGATTCAAATAAGAAAGCTAACCAATTGGCTAGCTTTTTTCATTATTTATCTTTAATGATTGGTCTGATTAAACCTTCTTGTGCAACGCTACAAATTAGTTCACCAGAACGATTGAATAAATTTCCTCGTGTAAAACCTCTTGTGTCATTTGCACTTGGAGATTCAACATTAACTAATATCCAATCATGTAAATTTGGTTCTCTGTGAAACCAAATGGAATGATCTAAACTTGCCATTTGCGTATTTCCAAAATGAGCTTTAGAAGCATGTGGTTTTATCGCTGTTGATAACAAATTGTAATCAGAGCTATACGCAATTAATTGCTGAATAATTGGTAAAGGTAAATCCTCTGGAACATCATTAAAAGTTAACCAAACATTACTAAAATTAGGATAATTTTTTTTCTCAAAAGGATTCACAAATTCAACAGGTTTAAAATCTAACGGACGCTCTGCTAAGACAAATCGCATAATTGATTTTGGTAAAACTGAACCAAATTGTTCTGCTACATCATTCCAGCTCATTAATTCTTCAGGAGGCGTTACAACAGGCATTTTTTCTTGATGCTCGTAACCTTCTTGCTTCAACTGAAAGGAACAAGCCATTACAAAAATAGGCACACTGTCTTGTTTTGCTGTGACAACACGTGTACTAAAACTTCCTCCATCACGAAGATTTGCTACTTCAAAATAGATAGGTTTTTCTAAATGTCCAGGTAAAATAAAGTAGGAGTGAAGGGAATGGCAAAAACGATCTGAAGGAACAGTTTGATACGCAGCATGCAAAGCTTGGCTTACAACTTGTCCTCCAAAAACATTTGGACTTCCCATAAAAGAACTTTTCCCTTCGAATAAATTTTCTTCTAATTTTTTGAGAGAAATTAATTCGATGAGTTCTTGAGTAGTTTTCATTATTAAATTTAAAATTTCAAATTATTTAATTTCTGCACATTTTGTTCTAATGCACATTTATATTCATTTTTCATTCGATAGACTAATTCTTCGGTTGAAATAATATCATGAATTCCAGAAACTCCGTGTCCAGCAGACCAAATGTCTTTCCATGCTTTATGTCCATCGCCTCCAATTAATTTCGAAAAATCTTCTTCTTTTTTTTCGTCTAAATCAATTCCAGAATGTATAATACTTGGTTTCAAGAAATTTGCATTTACACCAGAAATTCCATCTGTATAAATCACATCTTCGAAAGTAGAATCGACTAACATTGTTTTATAATCTTGATTCGCAGAGGCTTCTTTTGTCGCGATAAAACGAGTTCCGATGTATGCAAAATCAGCACCCATATTTTCAGCTGCTAAGATATCGTTTCCGTTGTTCATCGCACCTGCTAAAATTAAACAACCATCGTAAAAAGTGCGAATATCATCAATCAAAGCAAAAGGATTAGCCGTACCAGCATGTCCACCAGCACCAGAAGCTACAGCAATAATTCCATCTACACCAGCTTCAGCAGCTTTTTCCGCATGACGTTTTTTGATCACATCATGAAAAACCAAACCTCCATAACTATGAACTGCATCTACAACTTGTTTTACAGCACCAAGCGACGTAATAATAAGCGGTACTCTATATTTTGCACATAAAGCTAAATCACCTTCGAGACGAGGGTTTGTTTTGTTAACGATTAAATTCACTCCAAATGGAGCTGCTTTTTTACCTGTTTCATCTTCAAATTGTTTTAATTGAGAAGTGATATCAATTAACATTTGTTCGAAATCTTCGGCTGTTCTTCCATTCAAAGAAGGGAAAGTTCCACATACACCATTTTTACATGCTTCTACAACTAATTCAGTTCGAGAAACAAGAAACATAGGTGAAGTGATTAAAGGTAAATCTAAACTATTTTTAAATTCTTGTAGGGTCATACTAAAATTTTTTTGATGTGGTATAGGATGCAATATAGTTATAAAATACTTTTGTAAAAATTAATATTCCTTTATAATTTCTAAATGTAGAAGCAAAACCTTTGCTGTATCTTTGTAATCGTAAATAAAGAATAAATTGAAATTAAAAGAACATATAAGGCGTAATATCAAATTAGCATTTCCTGTAATGATTACTCAAATGGGACAAATTTCTGTCAACATTATTGATAACATTATGGTTGGTGGTTTAGGTGGAAAATATGATAATATAGAAGATGAGGTTTTGGGTAAAACAGCTCTAGCAGCAGCTTCTTTAGGAAATTCATTGTTTTTTGCAGTGTTAGTATTTGCTTTCGGATTTAGTTTTGCGTTGTCACCATTGATTGCGGCAGAAGATTCGAAAGGCGATAAAAAAATGGCTGCAAATTATTTTTCGCACAGTTTGGTCTTGAATATTACTTTATCAATCGGTTTATTTTTATTGATTACATTCCTAAAACCTCTGATGTTCTACATGGGACAACCCGCTGATGTAGTGGAAAAATGTATTCCATATCTAACGATTATGACATTTTCGATGATTCCATTGATGATTTTCCAAACGTTTCGTCAATTATCAGAAGGGTTATCTTTAACTATTCCTGTTACAATTGCAACTGTTTTGAGTAACGTGATTAATATTACGTTAAACTATGGTTGGATTTATGGGAATTGGGGATTCCCACGTTTAGAAGTCGCTGGTGCAGCCTGGGGAACATTCGTTGCGCGTTCGGTGATGATGATTTTCTTAATTATTGTATTGTTTAATTTTAAGAAAACGAAATCAGTTTTGCAAGAAGTTCAATTTAAGGCAAGTAATTTCCAGAAAGTAATTTTTAGAAAAATTGCTGGAATTGGAATTCCAACCGCATTAACTTCTTTCTTCGAAATGAGTGCGTTCTCTCTGGCAGCCTTTGTTTGTGGTTATACATTTACAAATTCTATCGCAGATCAAGAATTAGCAAAAGTAAATTTAGCAGCGCATCAAATTGCGATAAATTTAGCTTCCACAACTTTTATGATGTGTACAGGAATTGGAGTTGCAGCAACGGTTCGTATCGGAAATCAATTAGGTTTAAAAGATTACAAAACCTTAAGAGAAGCAGGTTGGTCTTGTATTTTAATGGTATTATCATTTATGATTTTGTGCGGAATTTTATTCATTATTTTCCGTTATCAATTGCCAACAATTTATTTAGATAATCCAGATGTTATCAATTTAGCTGCATCATTATTAATCATTGCCTCGCTTTTCCAAATGTCAGATGGCGTACAATTGGTATTATTAGGTGCATTGAGAGGAATGACCGATGTCAAAATTCCTTCAATTCTAACATTTATATCATATTGGTTAATCGCAATTCCTATTGGTGTAGTCTTGGCAATTGTATTTGAAATGCGAGCATTTGGAATGTGGATTGGTTTAGGAACTGGATTAACAGCTTCGGCAGTGTTTTTGATGATTCGTTACAATCGTCAAACGAAGAAAATGATTAGGGAAAATCCTAATGCAGAAATAATTTTAGAAGATAAATTAAAAAACATATAAAATGGAATTACCAAAATTTTTATTGGCTGATAACT
The DNA here is from genome assembly GCF_002429865.1 of Empedobacter sp. UBA5987. Classification (NCBI taxonomy): domain Bacteria; kingdom Pseudomonadati; phylum Bacteroidota; class Flavobacteriia; order Flavobacteriales; family Weeksellaceae; genus Empedobacter; species Empedobacter sp. UBA5987. The sequence goes on along the minus strand of NZ_DJBB01000034.1, from coordinate 9,118 downwards.
CTACAATGCCAGACAAGATCTTTATTTTACATACAGATTATCCTCGTTTTTTATTAGACGTAGAAACTGACGATATCGAGTGGTTTGAAGATATTTCTGAAGAAGAAGATAACGAAGAATTTAATACTGAAATTGCTAATTTAATCGAAGACGCTTTAGATTTTTATGATCAAGAAATGTCTTTGTTAGATGATGAAGAATAAGTCTTAAATTAATAAAATTTCCATGTTTTTATTGGTGTAAGATTTACACTAAAATAATTTTATATGCTTGCATTATAATTTTTTTATTAGTATTTTGCAACTAAGAAAATTATTCAAAACCATGGAAATAAAAAGATTATTTGATTTTCCGCAAAATCAATTAGAAAATAATCCTCGAGAAGATGCATTGGTGTCTAAGGTGAACGGAACTTGGGTGAAAACATCTACGCAAGAATACGTTGCCAAAGCAAATGCATTTAGTCGAGGATTATTACAATTAGGAATCAAGCCACAAGATAAAATTGCAATAGTCACTTCAACTAATCGTACCGAATGGAACATCTGTGATATCGGTATTCAGCAAGTTGGAGCGATTTCCGTTCCATTATATCCAACACTTTCCGAAGACGATTTTGATTATATCTTAAACAATGCTGAATGTAAATTTATCATTGTTTCTGATAAAGGTTTATATGATACAGTTGTAGCTGTAAAAGATAAAGTGTCAACATTGGTTGGTATTTATAGTTTTGATGAAATTGCTGGAGTTCCAAATTATAAAGAAATTTTAGATTTGGGTGAAGATAATTCAACGCAACATGAAGTGGATAGTATCAAAGAGATGATAAAACCATCTGATATGGCGACTTTGATTTATACTTCTGGAACAACAGGTCGTCCGAAAGGTGTTGTATTAACGCACGAAAATATCGTTTCTGATGTTTTAATGTCCGTTGATCGCATTCCAGATTTTCCAAATCATGCGATTGCATTGAGTTTTCTTCCGATTAATCACGTTTTCGAACGTATGTTGATTTATTTGTATCAACATTTGAGTATTGGAATTTGGTATGCAGAAAGCATCGATAAATTAGGAGATAATATGAAAGAGGTCAAACCACATGTAATGACGGTTGTACCACGATTAGTAGAAAAAGTTTACGATAAAATTTACAATACAGGTGCTTCTGCAGGAGGTCTTAAAACGAAAATTTTTATGTGGGCTTTAAGCCTTGTTGAAGATTACGATCCTTATAATCCAAAAGGTGGATTATTTGGGTTGAAACATTCTATCGCGAAAAGTTTGGTTTTCAGTAAATGGAAAGAAGGAGTTGGTGGTAATTTAGTATGTATGGTTTCGGGATCTGCGCCTTTAGCAGCACGTTTGAATCATATTTTCTGGGGTGCTGGAATTCCTATTTTAGAAGGTTATGGTTTGACAGAAACTTCTCCCGTAATTTCGGTGAATTGTATGAAGAAAGACGGTTTTGGAATCGGAACTGTTGGTGCTCCATTAAAAGGAATCGAGGTTAAAATTGCAGAAGACGGAGAGATTTTAGTCAAAGGTCCTAACGTTACACAAGGTTATTACAAAGATCCTGAAAAAACTGCTGAAGCATTCACGCCAGATGGTTATTTCAAAACGGGTGATATTGGAGTTCTTGAAAGAGGTTTACTTAAAATTACTGATCGTAAAAAAGAGATGTTCAAAACTTCTGGAGGAAAATATATTGCACCTCAAATTATTGAAAATAAGTTTAAACAATCTCGTTTTATCGAGCAAGTAATGGTTGTTGGAGAAGGAGAGAAGATGCCTTGTGCGATTATTCAACCTAATTTTCAAGTGTTGAAAGATTATTTACGTATCAAAGGAATTGCTGAACCTGCAACGAAGGCAGATTTAATTAAAGAGCCTGCAATTTTAGATATTATAGGTCGTGAAATTGAAAAAATGAATAAAGGTTTAGGACATTGGGAACAAATCAAAAAGTTTGAATTAACTCCTGATGAATGGACAATTGATGATGGATTATTAACGCCAACATTAAAATTGAAACGTAAAAATGTCTTGGCTAAATATCAAGATTTATACAATAAATTATACGATAAGAAATAATAAAAAATCCCTTCAAAAATTTTTGAAGGGATTTTTTAATTTTATAATAATTAAGTTTTAATCTCGTCGTCCGCCCATTGCCATCATTACAAAATAAAGTAATTGCGCTAATGAACCAATCGCCGCTACTACATAAGTTCTTGCAGCCCATTTTAATGAATCTTTTGCGCCTTCATATTCGTTTGGCATTACCATATTGTTTCCTTTTAACCAAGCTAACGCACGGTTGGAAGCGTCATATTCTACAGGTAAAGTAACAAATGCGAAAACTGTTGTTACCGCAAATAAGAAAATACCAATCCACAATAAAGTTGCATTTTTAGATGAAGCCATTACGATTAATCCTAACATCAAAATCCATTGATTTAAGCGAGATGCAACGTTTACCATTGGAACCATTTTCGAGCGTAATTGCAACATATTATATCCAACCGCATGTTGTACTGCGTGACCACACTCGTGCGCTGCAACTGCCGCCGCCGCTGCATTTCGTTCGTGGTAAACAACTTCCGATAAGTTTACCGTTTTATCAGCAGGATTGTAATGATCCGTCAATTGTCCAGGAGTAGATATAACACGAACATCGTGAATGTTATTATCAGAAAGCATTTTTTCGGCAATCTCTTTTCCTGACATTCCGTTTGCTAAATGTACTTTCGAATAATACTTAAATTTACTTTGCAGTCGGTTACTAACAAACCAACTAATCAACATAAACAGTCCAATAATAATGTAATAACCTGTCATCTATTTCTATTTTATTTTTTAATCAATTTTAATATTCATTCAAAATTCAAAAAGTATTCCAATAAGTGAATAGAGACAAAAATAGCAGAAAAGTTGGTTTTTTGGCAGAGTTCTGTATTAAATCATATAAAAAATGAACAAAAGCTGACATTTTGCTCAAAAAATTTTGAATTGAAATTACAAAACTCATTACCTTTGTAAGCTATGAGTATTCGCATAATAGAAGTACAATCAAAACACGATTTGGAAGCATTTATTAAGTTTCCGATGAATTTGTATAAGGATAATCAATATTACGTTCCACCCTTTATTAATGAGGAGAAGGAAACATTAGATGTTTCTAAAAATCCCGTTTTTAAAGATGCTGAAGCGCGTTATTTTCTTGCCGAAAAAGAAGGTAAGATTGTGGGACGTGTTGCGGCAATTATCAATTGGCAAGAAGTCAATAATCAACAAAAACGTAAAATGCGTTTCGGTTGGTTTGATATGATTGATGATATCGACGTCACAAAAGCACTTTTGGCAAAAGTTGCGGAAATTGGTAAAGAAAATCAATTAGAATATATAGAAGGACCAGTTGGTTTTTCGAATTTGGAAAAGGCAGGTTTGCTAACTTTCGGATTTGATAAATTGGCTACAATGGTTGGTTTATATAATTTTCCGTACTATGCGCAACACTTAGAATCGTTAGGTTTTGAAACGGCGAATGAGTGGGTGGAATATGAATTGCCTGCACCAACAGAATTACCAGAAAAAGTTATCAAATTCAATAAAATTATTCGAGAACGTTACAAATTACGAGAATTGAAGTTTACAAAAACTTCAGAGATTATTCCGTATGTTGACGAGATGTTCGATTTGTTAGATAAAACTTACAGCGAATTGGATACTTATGTACCAATTGCGGATTATCAAATTGAATATTACAAAAAGAAATATATTCCGTTTATTAATCCAGATTTTGTAAACTGTATTGTTGATGAAGAAGGAAAAATGGTTTCGTTTGCTATTACAATGCCTTCGTATTCTAAAGCGATGCAAAAAGCAAAAGGTAAAATTTTTCCTTTCGGTTGGTGGCATATGTTACAAGCAAGTAAAAAGAATGATTCAGCTCAATTTTATTTGATTGGAATTGATCCAAAATTTCAAGGAAAGGGAGTTACAGCATTGATTTTTAATGCAATGTTTGATACGTTTAGAAACAACGGGATCAAATTTTTGGAAACAAACCCTGAATTAGCGGACAATGAAAGTATTCAAGTTTTATGGAAAGCTTATGATCCTGTAAATCACAAACGTCGCAAAACTTTCAAGAAATCAATTTAATATAAATAATAATGTTGTATATTTTGGATTAAAATTCGTCAATTCGAGTGATTTTTAGAAAGTTTATTTTTAAAAATTGTATCGAGAATTAAGATGAATTTTATCTTCAAAAATCTTATTCTCGATACAAAATTCTAAACGAATTTCACTCGAATTGATGGTTTTATTTATTTTGATAATCAAAATTTATAACATAGAAATTATAAATGTATAACATAATAAATATGTTTGATATTCATCAATTAGAGAAAGAATATTCAATTTTCAGACAAGAAGGTTTTAATTCGAAATGGTTAAATTTTGAAGCTTTAAATTACTATTTTTCATTAAAATCAACTCAAAAAGAACAAATTGGAACATCTTTTTTAGGAAATGAGATTTATAAATTAAGTTTCGGAACTGGAGAAAAACGTTTATTAATTTGGTCTCAAATGCACGGAAACGAATCTTCTGGAACGCGTGCAATGTTTGATGTGATTAATTTTTTTGAACAAAAATCTGAATTAGCTCAAACCATTTTATCTCAATTGACGATTGATTTTATTCCGATGTTAAATCCTGATGGCGCGAATTTCAACACACGCAGAAATGCGGTTGGAATTGATATTAACCGTGATTTTTTAGCAAAAGAATCAACAGAAATTCACGTTTTGTTAGATCAAGTAGAAAAAGGAAATTATCAAACCTTATTCAATTTGCATGATCAACGTACCATTTTCAATGTTGGACAAACAGCGAAACCTGCAACGCTTTCTTTTTTGGCGCCTTCTTACAATGTTGAAGAAGATATAAATGAAGTTCGCGAAAAAACAATGGGAATTATTCAAGCAATGAATACTGAATTACAAAAAGTGATTTCTGGTCATGTAGGTCGTTATACATCAGAGTTTTATCCGATGTCAACCGGAGATAATTTTACAAAAATGGGTTATCCTTGCGTATTATTTGAAGCGGGACATTTTCCAAATGATTATCAACGAAATGCAACAAGAAAATACAATGCATTGGCTATTTTAGCAGGACTGAATGCTTTAGCTACACAAGAAAATTTTCCGTTTGATGAGTATTTATCGATTCCTCAAAATGGGCAAAAATATTTGGATATTGTGATTCATAATGTTCAAATTCAAAATGGAGAAAATTCTTCTGTTGTTGATTTGGGTATTTATTTTGAAGATGAATACAACGAAGAAAATAATTCGGTAGAGCAAATCGCGAAAATTATTGAAATTGGTGATTTACGAAAATTTATTGGTCATCTTGAAATTGATGCTGAAAAACAAGTTTATAAAGGAACAACTAAAAATTATCCTTTATTGAATCAATTAGCGACTTTTGAAATAGGCTCAATTAAAGTTGAAAATGGACAAATCATTTCATAATTATTTATACATTTAATCTATAAACTAAAAATACAATGAAAAAAATATTGGCAATTGCACTCGTTACAATGTTGGGATTTTCTACGCAATCGTTTGCTCAAAATAAAGTGTTGAATCGTACGATTACAGCTGAAAATGGGAAGAAAATGTTGACGGGAGAATTCACTAGAAAAGCGTTGGAAGAAGATGATTTTAAGGATTGGTACCATCAAGAATATGACACATACGAAGTTGAAAAAAGTAAATTGAAAGGTTTAAAAGATTTACGCAATTATCGTTTGGAAGTTTTTGTAGGAACTTGGTGTCCAGATTCTCGTCGTGAATTGCCGCGTCTGTACAAAATTTTAGATGATATTAAATTTCCTCAAAATCGTTTGAAAGTGATTGGTGTAAATCGTCAAAAGAAAAGTTTCAACGGAGAAGAAATTAATAAAAATGTGACGCACGTTCCGACAATTATCGTATATAATAATAAAAAAGAAGAAGTTGGTAGAATTGTAGAATCTCCAGTTTCTAGCTATTTAGAAGAAGATTTGGCACAGATTGTGAATGGTACGCCACTGACTCCAAATTATGCAAATGAATAATTTAAAGAAAATAATTCTTGTCGTTGTAGCCTTTATTTTTGGTGTGATGATAACATATTTCATCATGGATAAATTCAAATCTGAAAGCTATAGCGAACAATCTCATGTGATTGCGTATCAAATCGAACGAATGAATAAAATGATTGTTGCTGAACAAACATATTCAGATTTATACAATCACACGTCAAAAAAATCATTACCAGGTTTAACACATATTTTTTCTGCGGATAAAAAGGTGACACTTTTGGTGAAAGCCAAAGCGCAAGCAACGTATGATTTGAAAAAAATGGATATTGAATTGGATTCGGTGAATAAAAAAATTATCATCAAATCTATTCCTCCAGTTGAAATCCAAGTGTATCCAGATGTTAGTTTTTATGACATGGATCAAAGTGTTTTCAATAAATTTACTAAAGATGATTTGAACGGAATTAAGAAACGTGCAGTAGAGCATGTAGAAAAAACGGTTGATCAAACCAAACTAAAACAAGAAGCACATCAACAATTAATTCAAAATCTTGGCGATTTGTATTTCCTTGCAAAAACCTATGGTTGGAAGATAGAAGATAAAACGAGTTATGCCAACGAATTGAATAAATTATACAATTAATAAATAATTAAAAACCTGTTCCGATAGAATAGGTTTTTTTTCGCTGAATAAAGAAATGAAGTGTTTCTTTTTTTAGAATTAAAATTGAAAATAGTATTTTCGCTTAATATTAAAAATAAAAATGAATTGGCGTAGATTTTTACTTCCATTTTCTGGTTTATATTGGATTGGAACTTCGGTTCGAAATCTGTTTTACAATATAGGAATGATGCGTTCTTCATCCTTCAAAATTCCAATTGTTAATGTTGGAAACCTGTCCGTTGGTGGAACGGGAAAGTCACCTCATATTATGTATTTAATTGATTTGTTGAAAGACGAAAAATTAATTGCAACATTGAGTAGAGGATATGGACGAAAAACAAAAGGTTTTTTGATTGCAAATTATTCATCCAAAGTTTATGATATTGGAGATGAACCAATGCAGTTTTTTCAACGTTTCAAGAACAGAATTTTGATTGCGGTTTGCGAAGACAGAGCTTTTGGTGCGCAAAAATTAATTGATCATTACAATGCAGAAGCAATTTTGTTAGATGATGCCTATCAACATCGTGGGATAAAAGCTGGTTTCAATATTTTGTTGACTGATTACAATAATCCATATTACAAAGATTTTTTATTGCCAGCAGGTGATTTGAGAGAGAGTAGAAGTGGAGTTCGTCGTGCAGATATTGTTATTGTAACGAAATGTCCAGACAGAATATCGGAAGAAAAGCACAAAGAAATTTCGAAAAAGATTAAGTTAAGATCTCATCAGCAATTATTTTTCTCGAAAATTGTTTATGATAACAAATTGATTGGGAAATTGGATAATGTTGAGAAATCGACTTGGAAAAATCTGAATGTTATTTTAGTTACAGGAATTGCAAAAACAGATGGTTTGGTAAAATTTGCGGAAGAAAACTTTGCAAATGTCTTGCATTTAGAATATCCAGATCATCATAATTTTAGTCAATCAGAAATTGAGTATATTTACAAACGATACGAAGATACGGAAGGTAGAAAACGTTTTGATAAAATTATCATGACAACAGAGAAAGATTATATGCGTTTGATGGAAGAATCCATGATAAAAGACGATTTATACTACATTCCGATTAGTATCGATATTAACGATAAAGAAAAATTTAATCAAACTATTTTAGAGTATGTTGGACAGAATTAATGAGGCTGTAAAGTACATCAATAATTTATTGCCAGATCAACCAGAATTTGTAATTGTGTTAGGGTCTGGATTAGGAAAATTAGAAGACGAAGTAGAAAATAAAGTTGTTATTAGCTACAAAGATATACCAAACTTTCCTCAAGTAACAGTAGAAGGGCACAAAGGTCATTTAGTATACGGAACTATTTTAGGAAAAAAAGTTTTGATGATGGCTGGTCGTTTTCATTATTACGAAGGATATTCGATGGAAGAAGTAACGTTCCCAATGCGTGTTTTCAATGGATTAGGAATTAAGAAAGTTGTTTTATCGAATGCTTCTGGAGGTGTTAACCCAAGTTTTAGTGTTGGAGATATTTGTTTGGTAAAAGATCATATCAATATGATGCCAGAACATCCTTTACGTGGAAAAAATATCGACGAATTAGGACCTCGTTTTGTGGATATGTCAAAAGCATATGACAGAGAAATGTTGAACGAAGCAGCAGAATTTGCAAAAGCGAATGATATTTTTGTTCATCAAGGAGTTTATGTAGGATTACAAGGACCAACTTTTGAAACGCCATCAGAATACGGATTGGTACGTTTTATTGGTGGAGATTGTGTTGGGATGAGTACAGTTCCTGAAGTTATTGTTGCTCGTCACATGGATATGCGCGTTTTCTGTTTATCTATTATTACTGATTTAGGAGGACCAGAAATTTCATTTGATGTTTCGCACGAAGATGTATTAAATGCAGCAAACACAGCAATGCCAAATGTAATTCGCGTGGTAAAAAGTGTAATCGAAAATTGTTAATTTTTGATTTGTAACGTCCTGAAAAAATGATACAGGATTAGACCAATAAAATTTTATTTTAAACAGTACATATATTCGTATTTGTACTGTTTTTCTTTTTGTACGATTTTGGTATTAATTCTTGTTGCTGGTGCATTTGCATCGGTGTTAAATAATAGTTTGACAAATGCGGTCTTAACTCATTATAGACCTTTACGGTTTGTTTGACTAAAATCTTTCTTGTATTCAAATCTACAATAGATTTATCAATATCATACTCTTGTTTTAAAATACCATTAATTCTTTCGGCTATGGCATTCTCATAAGGATCTGATTCTTGTGTCATACTACAACGTATTTTATGCTTTTTCAATAGCTTTTGATAATCATCGGAACAATATTGTAAACCTCTGTCTGAGTGATGAATAA
>NZ_DJBB01000017.1:0-22806 GCF_002429865.1 Empedobacter sp. UBA5987 | reverse complement strand
GCTTAATTTGGTTAGGAAAAGTGCGAGGAGTTGGTTTCTTTCTGAGTAAACCTTCTTCTCCATGTTCTTCATATGCTTTTTTCCATTTGTAAAATGTACTCTTTTTAACACCATAAAATTTATAAGCTATAGTGTTATTTCCATATTCTTTAGCATATTTTAGAACTTGTAATTTTTTAATATAAGTTAAATAAGCTGCTATTTCTTTTGTCTTTTTCATAATCATAAGGCTATATTAGTTTTTTACTAATTTAGTCTACGAGGATATGACGTACCCACACACAAGAATACCGTGAACAAATCTGGAATTCTCAATCTACTAAGAATCCCGTTTTTTAAGAAAAATGATTTAGATGATTATTAGAATAAATAAGTATTAATATAAAAAAAGAGTTAATCTTAGATTAACTCTTTTTTTATATTATTTTACTGTTCTACGTTTTGTATTTTCTTCATTATTAAAATTTTCATTTCTTTCCAGTTGTTTTGGAGCTTTAGGAGATGTAGCTTCAGGTTCCTCTACATTTTTCTTAGGATTACGCAATTTATCCAACAAACGTTTTGCTTGCTTAGCTTCTTCGGTTCCGTCATAAGCCGTAATTACAATTTCTAAAGCTTGCTCAAAATCGCTATCTTTTCCAGTTTGTTTGATCGCATAAGCATTTAATAAAGCAAATTTAGCAATGATAATTTCAGTAGGAAATTTCACAATTGCTTCTTGTACTTTTTTCTTTACGTCATCATATTTTTTATCTTGATACAACGTGTATGCAACTTTGTAGGCTTCTAAAGCTTCTTTTGTTTCAGCAGTGATGTATTCAACTTCTGGATTAAGAATATAACCTGCATAAATCGTATTTGGATATTTTGTTAGAATGATATTTTTGTATTCATCTTCTAATTTTTGATCACGATTTTTATAAATACGATACAATTGATAAGTTGCTTTTAATAACACATCATCAGATTTTGGAGGAGAAGCAACCAACGCTTTCAACTCTTTTCCAGCTAACTCAGCGTTATTGAAAATATCAAAATATCCAGTCCCTAAAGACAATTGCGTTGTATCTCTTACAACTTTCAAGTCATTCAGAGCTTTTTGAGAAGTTGGAATTTGATCTAAATAATAATCAAGTTCAAAACGTCTTGGATCACCAGCAGCAATTTGCCCTGTCAATTCATTCTGTTTATCCTCAATTGCAGTACTTATTGCATTCGAATTTCTCCAATTATCTTTTAAGGAAATTCCTCCCCAAATACGTTGGAATTCTTGCTGTCCAGTTGATTTTAAATTTTGATTATAGAAATAAAATTTTCCTTTATCAGCATTGTTAAAACTCGTCGTGAAACTTGCCGTTTTATTTTCTAACTGAAAAGTTTCCATTTCTTTTTGCTCTTCTATGGCTTGCTTTTCTTCTTTTTTCTTTAATTTTTCGATATAATCTGTAAAGAATTTTGATTGATCTTCTTTTGGAAGTGCAGCAAGTTTTAGAATTGAATCATTTTTCTGAACTAAATAATGTTTCTCCATCAATTTTTTCAAAACATCATTTCGTTTCTGAATACGCGTTTGATCTTCTGGTAAATTATAACTCGTTTGTGCCGAATCATAATAAGCCGAAGCATAAACATAATCGTTTTGCTTGAACTTTATATCACCATAATTTTCGAAAGCACGCCCACGAATATAAGGATCCGACATTGGTTCTTTCAAACTCAATTTTGCATATTCTACAGCATCATCCATTTTGTCAGCTCGAAAAGCCATTTCAGAAATTCCGTAGTATAACTCGTTTTTCTTCGATGCATAAATTCCTTTATTCGAGATGTCCAACAAGTTTTGCTTGTAATTTCCGTAATTATTAATTTTTGGATCAAAATTAGCAGCAATCGCCAACTGTGATTTGATTTCCATATCAAATCCAGGCTTCATTTTATAAACTTGCGTGAAAGCTTCACCAGCCTCTTGTTGTTTTCCTAATTTAGAAAAAACTTGTCCTAACGTATAAAATATACGAACGCGTTCATCTTTATTTGTAGAAAAATATTCGGCTTTTTGTAATGGATCAAGCGCTTCTTCGTACTTTTTTTGATCAATCAAAAATTGAGCATACGTTCGCGCAATCATTGTTTTTAATTCTTTACTTTTATATGGATCGTTTTCGTAAAGTTTTTGTAAAGTTTCGATTCCATCAAAGTAATTTCCACCTTTTATTTCGGCAACAGTTTTGTAAACATGCGCTTCTTGAGCATATTTAGAATCTTTGAAATTTTTGACAACATAGTTTAAAGCATCAAGTGCTTCAAAGTATTTTTTTTGATAAAATAATGATTTTCCAATCAATAAATAAGCGCGTCCCATCAAAGGATTATTTTCTTTTCCTTTGATTAACATTGAATGTTTTTCGATAGCTTTTGAAGCTTTTGCCTCTACAGCAGCAAATCCTACAGGTTTTTCTACTTTATCTTGATTATTTCGATTTCCACCTCCAATACCAAAATTGGATTTATTAAATCCACCTACATTGGTAGAATCTGAAACAGAAAAATATTCTATTCCAACAGGTAAAATCTTCGAGTAATTTTCTACATAATTCGTTTGCAGTTCTGTGTTCTTTTTTTCTAACTCATCCTCAGCATTGAATACTCCATTAAACCACGATGTCATCTTGTGATATTGTCGGTTTTTGAAACTATTTTTTTGCGTAGAACAGCCGATTAAAAAACTTGCGGCGAAGATACTCATTACAATCTTTTTCATGATAGCGAATAAAAACAAATCTACAATAAAACGTTCGATTAGAAAAAATCTTGTATCCCTCGAAAAAATAAGATAATTTTATGTGGAATAGAAATAATAGAGAAGCGACTTTTTACGGGATGATTATAAAATGATAGCTAACGTTTTAGCTTTAATGTAATTAGTGATTTGACTAAGAAAAATCATTGCAATTGTTGTTAAATTATTTAGAATATTCGTTTAAATTCGACCAATAATAATGTTTTAAAGGAACAGCATGAAAGCTTTTTTAGCGAAAATTTTTGCAAAATACATTGTCAACAAAGAACAAAAGTGGATAAATCATCCGCTAGAAACACAAGACAAAATTCTAAATGAATTGATTATTGCTGCAAAAAATACAAAGTTTGGAGTTGATCATCATTTTGAATCAATCAAAAATTATGAAGATTTCAAATCGCAAGTTCCAATCAACGATTACGAAGGGTTGAAACATTATTTTGATGAGGTAATTGAAGGGAAACTTAATATTCTATGGCCTGGAAAACCTCTTTATTTAGCTAAAACTTCTGGAACTACTTCTGGTGCAAAATATATTCCGCTTACAAAAGAATCCGTTCCTTCGCATATAAATTCTGCTCGAAATGCTTTATTGTTTTATATTAATGAAACAAAGAATTCTAATTTTGTTGACGGAAAAATGATTTTCTTACAAGGAAGTCCAATTCTCGAAGATATAAACGGATTGAAAGTTGGTCGACTTTCTGGAATTAGTGCGCATTTTGTTCCAAATTATTTACAAAAAAATCGTTTGCCGTCTTATGAAACAAATGTGATTGAAGATTGGGAAACGAAAGTGGATAGAGTAGTGGATGAAACGGTGAAAGCTGATATGACGCTGATTTCTGGGATTCCGCCTTGGTTGATTATGTATTTTGAACGATTGATTAAAGTTTCTGGAAAAGAAAACGTTCAGTCGATTTTTAAGAATTTACAATTAATGGTAACAGGAGGTGTAAATTATGAACCATATCGCGATAAAGTGAATCAATTAATTGGTCGAAAAATAGATTGTATTCAGACTTATCCTGCTTCAGAAGGGTTTATTGCATATCAAGATTCACAAACAAGTGATGATTTATTGCTTTTATTGAACAATGGAATTTTTTATGAATTTGTTCCAGTTGATGAATTTTTTGATGAAAATCCAACCCGAATTTCCTTGAAAGATGTTGAAGTAGGAAAAGATTATGTTCTAATTCTCAATACAAACGCAGGTTTGTGGGGATATAATATTGGTGACACAGTTCGTTTTACTTCGATAAAACCTTATAGAATTGTTGTTTCTGGTCGAATTAAACATTATACATCTGCTTTTGGAGAACATGTAATTGGTCACGAAGTGGAGCAGGCGTTACAAAAAACTTTAGAAAAACATCCAGCGAGTGTAAATGAGTTTACAGTTGCGCCTCAAGTTAATCCAGCAGAAGGTTTGCCTCATCATGAATGGTTAATCGAGTTTGATAAAAAACCTGAGAATTTAACAATTTTTAATCAAGAATTGGATGCACAAATGCGTCGTCAAAATACATATTATGATGATTTGATTACGGGAAATATTTTGCGTCCACTTGTTGTTTCTGAGGTTAAAACAGAAGGTTTTCAGCATTATATGAAATCGATAGGGAAATTGGGTGGACAAAATAAAGTTCCTCGTTTGTCTAATAACCGCGAAATTGCAGATGAATTTTACAGTCTAAACTTAATTACTACAAATTGAACACACACAGAACAATAGATAAAATGATTTACAAAACGGTAAAAAGTTCATTGGTAACTTTTTCGCAATTAATGCTTCCATCACATTCCAATTTTAGTGGAAAAATTCATGGTGGATTCATTCTTTCTCTACTCGATCAAATTGCATTTGCATGTGCTTCCAAATACTCTGGAAAGTACTGTGTAACAGCATCTGTGGATAGAGTAGATTTCTTAACGCCAGTAGAAGTAGGAGAATTATTAACCCTAAAAGCATCGGTTAACTATGTAGGAAGAACGTCAATCGTTGTAGGAATTCGAGTAGAAAGTCAAAACATCCAAACGGGCGAAATTAAACATTGTAATTCGTCTTATTTTACGATGATTTGCAAAGAAGAAAATGGAGAAAAAGCTGAAGCTCCAAAATTAATTTTGAAGAATTTGAATGAAGTTCGACGCTTTTATAAAGCTTTGCATCGAATTGAAGAACATACAAAAGCAAAAGAACAAATAAAAGATCCGATTGATTATAAATCGCAAGATTTAATTGATCATTTATTGGACAATCATTTCGTGAAAATAGAACTAGATTAAAGTTTTTACATCATTAATAAATAACTCAATTCTGAAAATGAATTGAGTTATTTTGTTTATAGGGTTTTGATAAATAGTTTATATTTTATCTCCTAATTGTTATGCTCCAAAAAATTGATTATTGAATTTGAGTGGCATTACTAAATTGCAAATTATTTAATTTTAAGAAAATTAGGCATTGTATTTGTTTTATCGATTCTTAATATCAAAACCAAACTTTTTATTTAATTCATTATTATGAAAACTCTCTTCAAATTTTTATTACTATTCATTGCAAGTACAACTATTTCATTTGCTCAATCTTCTGGTTTAAATAGTCAATTAATACAAACAAATTTTACTGAAAATAGCTCTAAATCTTCAAATCCTATTAGTTTTGCTGTAGCAGGAAGTGTATTTGTTTTAGCTTTTTGTGCTTTTCGTTTCAGAAAAAAAATTGTCTAAAACGAAACAAATCATTTTTTCGAAATCAGAAAAACGATTTAATTTCTAAATTTGTAAAATGAAATATTTATTCATTTTACTTGTATTGTTAGTGCTGTTTGTTATTTACAAAAAATTAAAAACAGTTCCAATTGAAAAACCACTTCCGAAAGAAGAAGAACCAAAAATATCGTTTTTAAAAATTGAAAAAAATGATGATTTGATTGATGATTCTAATCAACAAATTTCAGAATTTCAAGTAAAAATAGATTCGGTAACAAAGAAAAAAAATACATTAGAATTCTTAATTTCTATTCAAAATAATACCGAAAAAACAGTTCGTATAAATATCGTTGAAGCTGATTTTTATTCAAATTTTTCTCAAAAAAAAATCAAAGCTGATGTTACATTTTATGGAGAATTGGCAATGGGGACAAATGATATTTTATTGAAAAATACCATTTTACCTGATTCTCACGTTATCCGAAATATTTATTTTTTCGAAACAGATTTAATTCATTTTAATCAAAACGATTATCTGGAAATTGATATAGAAATTAATGGAGAACATCATCAGTTCAAAAACTATTTTCATCAAACAACTTTCGAATCGATTAAATACATTCAGTAATCTGATTTTTTGATTTGAATTGTAAGGCTTAATTTTGCATTTCAGAATTTAGAGATATGAAACATATACAATTGATGCTTGGAAGCTTGATGCTTTTTGGATTAACAGCTTGTCAAACACCAAAAATAGTTACTGAACAACAACCAGTTCAGCAAAAAAGTTTGCAAGTTGATGGTAAAATTTATGCTGCATTTTTTCAACAACGTGCTGCTGAATATCAAGCCTTAAGCCAGCAAGCTTATAATGTTGCTAAAATGACATTGGATGAAGCAATTGCGACAAAAGGCGCAAAACCTTTAGCGATTGTAACGGATATTGACGAAACTTTTTTGGATAATTCGTACTATGCAGTAGAAATGGCGCGTCAAGGAAAAACGTGGTCGCAAGAAACTTGGGCAAATTGGACGTCGAAAGGAATTGCAACTCCTTTGGCTGGTTCTCAAGAGTTTTTTCAGTATGCAGCGAGTAAAGGTGTTCAGATTTTTTACGTTACAAATCGATACGAAGTAGAGCGTCCTGGAACTTTGGCAAATTTAGAAAAATACAATTATCCAATTCAAAGTGCTCAGAATTTGATTTTGAGAAGTAAAGAAAGTAGCAAAGAAGCACGTCGTCAAAATATTTCGAAAGATTATGACATTGTTTTATTGTTAGGAGATAGTTTAACAGATTTTTCTTCTTTATTTGATAATCATAAATCTGAAAAAGAAAGAGCGGCAGCTGTAGAAACTTTAAAATCTGAATTTGGAAAACGATTTATTGTATTGCCGAATGTTGGATATGGAGATTGGGAATCTGCAATATTTGATTACAAATATGATTTGACTCAAGAGCAAAGAGATTCGATTATATACGAAGCAGCGAGAGAAACTCCTGTGAAATAAAGAATAAATTAACAATGAAAACTGTCTTAATCGGACAGTTTTTTTTGTTTTTCTAAAATTGTAAAAATTAAAATCCAATTAGAAAATTTGCTATATTCATCTCATCTTGATCAATTTCATTAATTTTGGAAAAATGGAAAGTATATGCAAATTTTAGTAATCGAAGATGATAAGCGAATTAGCGATTTTTTAATCAAAGGATTAGAAGAAAATGGACATTTGGTTACGCTTTGTAAAGATGCCGAAACGGTTTTAGATGAATTTCTTACGATTCAGTTTGATTTGATTATTTGCGATATTATGTTACCAAAAATGGATGGGATTCAGCTTGTGCAAACACTTCGTTACAAAAAAATATTCACTCCAATTTTGATGTTAAGTGCGTTGAATACGGTTCAAAATAAAGTTTCGGCTTTGGATTATGGCGCAGATGATTACATTACAAAACCGTTTCATTTCGACGAATTATTATCGCGCATCAAGGCTTTAACGCGTCGAAATCAGTTTCGTTCGCAAGAAGTTCCTGAAAATAAATTGATTTTTGATGACTTAGAAATCGATTTGGATCAATATAAAGTTTTTGTCAATAAAGAAGAAACAGAACTTTCTCCTCGTGAATTTAAGTTGTTGAATTATTTAATCGAAAATATAGATAAAACCGTTACTCGTATCCAAATTTTAAACGCCGTTTGGGGAATAACATTCGATAATCACACAAATGTAGTGGATGTTTACATTTCGTATTTGCGCAACAAAATCGAGAAAAACGGGACGAAATATATTCACACGGTAAAAGGCGTTGGTTATATGTTTAAAGCCTAAATTATGAAATTAAAACACCGATTAGCGCTTTATTCAGTCGTTATTTTCAGTATCATTATTCTGATTGTTTCTACAATTATTTACTTTTCTTTTTATACCGAAATGGAGAAAAAAGAGATCAAGTCATTGCAGAATAAGACACTTTTGGCTTCTATTTATTATTTAGAAAAGGACGAATTACCTGTTTTAGAACATAATAATATCAAAAGTCAATTAGAGAAGACGATTTCTCGAAAAAATATTTTAATTGTTGATCATAACAACAAAAAGTACAATGGAAATATGTCTTCAAACAATGATATTTCAACCAATTTTATAGAAAGTATTCGTGCCAATAAATCCGATTTTTTTACAAGTAAAGATTTCTTTTATAACGGAATTTTTTATCATGATAACGAAGGTGATTTTGTGGTAATCACGCGTGAATCTAAACAAGAATTTAATGAACAAATGGAATCGTTACTTCAAATTTTGATTTCGGTTTCATTGGTTGGGTTGATCTTTATTTATCTATTTTCTAATTTTTTAGGAGTGATTGCTTATGAGCCGATTACAAAAATTATTGAACAAATAAAAGAGCGTGATGCGAAGAATTTTACTGAACCTTTAAAGCTCAATAAGTCGTATGCAGAGATTGAGGATTTAATCAAAACCTACAATCATTTTATTGATCGAATGGCGCAAACTTTTAATGTACAAAAGAATTTTATCGATTATGTTTCGCACGAATTACGAACGCCAATTACTGCATTATTAGGAACTTTAGAAGTAACGAATCATAAAAAAAGAACGCTCGAAGAATACGAAAACGTGATTGTACAACTGAAACAATATACCAATGATTTGCAAGAAACGTTAGACCAAATGATGTTGCTTTCGGGTGCAAAAACGAGTTTTGAATTTAATCAAATTCGAATTGATGAAGTAGTTTGGCAAGTGATTGAAAATGCTATTTTGTATCATCAAGCACGTATAAATGTGGATTTACAAGTCGAAAATAATCAATTGTTAACCATTCAAGGAAACGAAAAATTACTAGAAGTTGCGTTGAATAATTTAGTAAGTAATGCAATAAAATATTCGAACAATCAACCGATTTTAGTACAGTTTTTAGAAATTAATCATCGTTTGCAAATTCATATTTCCGATTTAGGAATTGGTATTTTAGAAACTGATATCAAACAAATTAAACAAAACTTTTTTCGAGGAAAAAACACGCAAGATTTTCAAGGAAAAGGTATTGGGCTTTCGATGGCGAATATTATTCTTACACTTCATCAAATTGATATAGAAATTGTTCCGAATAAACCTAAAGGAACGATTGTTAAACTCATTTTCTAATCTACTTTTAATCTAACTTAAAACTCACCTTAATCTTACACTTTTACTTTTGAATTTTCAAAAAGAGTAGAAGTGAAGAAGATCTATTATACAGTAATTCCAATTGTTCTTGCGATACAAACACAGGCGCAGAATGTAACGTTGGACAATTTAGAAGCCGCGTTTTTACAAAAAAATTATGCGCTTATTGCGAATAAATTCAATGTAGACAGAATTGATGCTGAAATTATTCAGGAGAAATTATGGCAAAATCCAACGTTGAGTATTTCTGAGGTTAATCTTTGGAAAACTTATAATGTAGAAGAACAGCCTTATTTATTCGGTAAATACGGGAAAAATCAACAAATTTCTGTCGAATTAGAGCAATTAATTGAAACCGCTGGTAAACGAAAAAAGCGTGTTGCGATTAAAGAATTAGAGAAGAATTCGGCACTTTTTGAGTATGAGGAATTGTTGCGTGAGCTGAAAAAGGAATTAAGACAAACATATTTTTCGTTGGCGCGTATTCAATCTGAAAAGAAAGAATTGCAAAATAGCGTTGATTTGTTTGAACAAATGATGACGCAATATCAGCGACAAGCAGATTTAAAAAATGTTCCAAAAGCAGATTTTTACAGACTTCAAACCGAATTAATTGGTTTACAAAAAGATCAAATTGAGCTAGAAAATCAAGAAATTGAATACATCAATAAACTTCGATTGTTAACGCAAAACTCAGATTTAAATGTAAATGAAATCGATTTTTCAAGATTCAATTCTCACTCCAAATCAATTCCATTTAATGCTAAACAATTAGCGAAAGAGCAAAATATAGCGTTAAAAAAACAAGAGAATGAAATCAATTTAGCTGAAAAACAATTGATTTTAGAAAAAGCACAACGTACACCAGATTTGGCTTTTCAAGTAAATTATGATCGAGGTGGAAATATTATGCGCGATTTTGTTGGTGTTGGAGTAAGCATTGATTTACCGATTTTTAATACGAATAAAGGAAACATCAAAGCTTCTGAAATTGTACTGAATCAACAACAAATCACCAAAAATGCCTTGAATTCTGAATTAGATATTTCGATTGATCGACTTCAAAATCAAATTAGTCAATTGGATAAAGCACTTATTCAATGGAAAAAATTGAACAATCAAGAGCAATTAACTATGATTGACAATTATAAAAAACATCTCCAAAATAAACAAATCACTTTATTAGAATTTATTGATTTTACGCAGGCTTATCGCGAATCTCAAAAAGCTTATTTGGATTTATTGGAAAATTATCAAAACACATTCGAAGAACTAAATTATATCGTTGGACAAGATTTATAAGATGATGAAAAAAACTTTTTATTTTTTAGCTGCTTTTACCTTGATTTTAAGTAGTTGTAACAAGCAAGAAACCAAGAAAGAAGCGGTAAAAGAAAACAAATTTTGTTTGAACGAACAATTGAAAAAATCAACTGAAATTGTGCCAGTTTTGCAGCAACCAATTCACGAACAATTAACCTTATCAGGAAAAATTGAATATAACGAAAATGATTTAGTTGGCTTTATAAGTTTGCTACAAGGTGTGGTAGATAAAGTGAACTTTGAATTAGGCGATTATGTGCGTCAAGGTCAAGTTTTGGCAGTTGTAAAATCGAACGAAGTGCTGGATTTGGTACAGCAAAAGCGTTATCATCTAAATCAAATGGATTTGATTCGAAAACAAATCAAGTCGAAAAAAGAATTGTTGAATGATGGAATGGCTTCTCAGCCCGAAGTAACTGAAGCAGAACACGAATTACAATCAGCGCAAATTGAGATTGATAAAATCAATGCAACCTTAAAAATGTATCGTGCAGTTGGCAATGGTCAATTCCAGATTTTATCACCTAAAAATGGTTATATCGTTCAGAAAAACATGAGCGTTGGTCAATCTATTACTTCTGATTCAGATGAAAATCTTTTCTCTATTTCAAATCTAAAACAGGTTTGGGTAATGGTAAATATTTACGCAAATAATCTGCAATATGTAAAAAAAGGTGATGCTGTAAAAGTGAAATCTATGGCGTATCCTGATCGAATTTATGTTGGAAAAATTGATAAAATATACAATGTGTTTGATGAAAATGAACACGTGTTGAAAGCGCGTGTTGTGTTGGAAAATCAAGATTTGAACTTGATGCCAGGTTTGAGTGCAGATATTATTATCGATAAACAAAATATTGTTGGAAATGCATTTGCAATACCAAACAAAGCCAAAGTTTTTGAGAACAACAAGGAATATGTGGTGGTATATAAAAATGATTGTACAATGGAAATCCGAAAAATTACGACGATTGGTCAGAATGAGGAATACACATTTGTTAGCGAAAAGTTTGCACCAAATGAGAAAGTTATTTCTCGAAACGCTCTAATGATATTTGAGGAATTAAATAAATAATAAATGAAAAAGTTAGTACAATCAGTCGTAACTTTTTCGTTACGAAATACAACCTTTGTTTTATTTGCTGTATTTGCATTACTCTTTGCAGGTATATTTTCTTTAAAACATACACCAATAGAAGCATTTCCAGATGTAACGAATACTAGAGCTCGTATTATAACACAATGGCCAGGAAGAAGTGCTGAGGAAATGGAAAAATTGGTGACTCTACCAGTTTCAAAAGTAATGAATAGTATTCCGCATAAGTCAAATATTCGTTCTATTTCTCTTTTCGGGTTATCTGTTGTTACTGTTCAGTTTGAAGATGGAGTAGATGATTTTTATGCACAACAATATGTGTCTAATAAATTAAGTGGAGTTGATTTACCAGAAGGAGCCGATGCAGATATTGAACCACCTTCTGGTGCTACGGGAGAGATTTTTCGTTATGTGATCAAAAGTGATTTACCGATCAAGGAAGTTACAGCGATACAAGATTGGGTAATTGAACGTGAATTGCTTTCTGTATCAGGAGTTGCAGATGTTGTAAGTTTTGGTGGAGAAGAAAAAACGTATGAAATTAAAATTAATCCAACAGAATTAAAGAATTATGATTTATCGCCTTTAGATGTTTATGAAGCGGTTTCTAAATCAAATATAAATGTTGGTGGAGATGTTATTCAACAAGGAGATCAAGCTTATGTGGTTCGTGGGGTAGGTTTGTTGGATAAGATAGAAGATATTGGGAATATTACGGTGAAACTGAATGGTTCTACACCAATTCTTATCAAAAATGTTGCAGATGTTGTTGTTTCAAATAAACCGCGTTTGGGGCAAGTTGGTTACAACAAGCACGATGATATGGTAGAAGGAATTGTAGTGATGTTACGTGGTGAAAATCCATCCGAAGTCATTGGAAATCTGAAAGCGAAGATTGAAGAATTAAACACAAGAACTTTACCAGATAATGTAAAAATTGAAACAGTTGTAGATCGTACCAAATTGGTGGATAATACAGTACATACGGTTTCTAAAAATATTATTGAAGGTATTTTATTAGTTTCATTAATTGTTTTTGTTTTTTTATATAATTGGAAATCAACATTTATTGTAGCTTCGGTTATTCCGCTTTCGTTTTTGTTTGCGATTATAATGCTGAAAATTCAAGGGCTTCCTGCCAATTTAATCTCGATGGGTGCTTTAGATTTTGGTTTGTTGTTAGAAGGAACATTGGTCATCGTCGAGACCGTTTTTGTTGCTTTAGCAACCATGCAACATAAAGTAGGAGCAGAACGTTTCGCGAAAATGAGTAAAATGGGCGTTATAAAGAAAAGTGCAGGAAGTGTGGCTTCTTATATTTTCTTTGCTTTACTTATTCTTATTGTTGCTTTATTACCGATATTTTCATTCCAAAAAGTGGAAGGTAAAATGTTCTCTCCTTTAGCATTTACATTAGGATACGCATTATTAGGATCTTTAATATTAAGTCTAACTTATGTTCCGGCAATGTGTAAGTTGCTTTTTAAGAAAAATATGGAGGAGAAAGAGAACTTTATTACTCGATTTTTTCAGAAAACTATTTTCGGATTATATGAAACTGCATTTCGTTATAAAAAAGCAACAATAGGAATCTTTTTAGGGATTTTAGCTCTTTGTTTGTTTAAGTTCTCGCATTATGGATCAGAATTTCTTCCGAAATTGAATGAAGGAGCAATTTACATTCGTGCAACTTTACCAAATAGTGTCAATTTACAAGAATCAACTCGATTAACAAAAGAAATGAAACAGTTGATGCAGAAAGATTGTGATGAAATTGATTTTATTTTAACACAAACAGGTCGTCCGAATGATGGAACCGATCCAACAGGATTCTTCAATATTGAATTTAATATTCAATTAAAAGATAAAAAAGATTGGAAGCGCAAGGTTTCAAAAGAAGAGATTATTCAAGAGATGCGAGATAAACTGAATCATTATCCTGGAATTGTATTTGGATTTTCGCAACCCATTCAAGATAATGTTGAAGAATATGTAGCAGGTGTAAAAAGTTCATTAGTTATTAAGATTTTTGGTGATGATTTGTATGATTTAGAAAAATATGCAAATAAGGTAGCTTCATCTATCGAAAAAGTAAATGGAATAACGGATATCAATGTTTACAAAAATATTGGATTACCTGAACTTAGAATAGAATTGAGTGATTCAAAAATGGCGAAATATGGTATTAGTACAGCGGATGTTCAGGCAGTAATTGAAATGACAATTGGTGGACAAGCAGCTACTAAGTTTTATGAAAATGATCGACAGTTTGATGTTATTCTTCGTTTTCAAGAAGCTTATAGAGATACTCCTGAGAAAATTGGAAATATTTTAATTCCAACAAGTAATGGTGCCAATGTGCCGTTGCAAGAAATCGCAACTATAGATTATCAAACAGGACCAGCTTTTATTTATCGCGAAGGAAATAGCCGTTATATCGGTGTTGGATTTAGTATTGAAGGACGCGATTTGGGTAGTACGATTGACGAAGCTAAGAAAGTGGTGGAAAAAGAAGTGAAGTTACCGAAAGAAAATTATATGGAATGGGCGGGTGAATTTGAAAGTAAAGAGCGTGCTTCGAAACAATTAATGACGGTAATTCCTATTTCTTTAGTTTTGATTTTATTACTGCTTTACAGCAACTTCGGAAATATGAAAGATACGGCGATTGCAGCTATCACGATTCCGTTTGCCTTTATTGGTGGATTTTTATCACTATGGATAACAGGAACAATTTTCGGGATTTCAGCAGGAATTGGATTGATTATTTTATTCGGGGTAAATACGATTAATGGAATTATTTTAATTGCGGTGATGAAAGAATTGCTTCGAAAAAAATCTTTGAAAACAGCAATTAGCGAAGGTGTGAAAAGTAGAATTCGTTCAATTGTGATGATAGCCTTAATGGGATCGATGGGATTATTACCAGCAGCACTTTCTACCGGAATGGGATCAGAAATTCAAAAGCCTTTGGCAATTATGATTGTAGGAGGATTAATTATTTGTTTAATCTTATCCTTTACAATTCTTCCAGTTGTATTTTATTATGCATATAGAAAAGAATATGAAAATAAGTTCCTGAAATAATTTATTGTTCTTTTTATTTATTATTATTGAAAAGGGGTTTTTACCAAATGGTAGAAACCTCTTTTTTGTTAGGTGTTTTTATTTATTCATGATACAAAGTGTGCAAGAGTTGTGTAATAGTGGAAACAAAAAAATCAAGACTGTAAATCTATTCACTAAAATAATTATATTTGAGTATAATGATACGAAACATCACAAAACTTGATTTCTTAAAAAATAATGTTACTAGCAGTTTTATGAAACATTACATAACGATAATATTACTTTTGACTTTTACTGTAAGCTTTTCACAGAAACGATTGGACGGTATGATAGCTGAATTAAAACATTCTGATTTTAGTGCTATTTATAAAGTTAAAGATAGTATTGTGAACTATCAAAAAGATGCTATTCCTGAACTTATTGAATTGCTTAAAGATACTTCATTCGTAAAGCTTAATAATACTGCTGACCTAATTTATCCAGGAGCAGAAAAATTTTACGGACATGGTTGGATTGTAAATTATGACATTGATTGGATTTCTGTTAGAGCCGCTTGGTTATTAGAAGAAATAACATTTCAGAATTTTGGTTATCGTGACTTGACAATTAATGAAGATAAGTTAATGAGTTTGCATAAACAAGATTATACTTCGTATTTACAAACTGGTAGTCACGATATTGACTTTAAAGATAAAACTCCAAGAGAACAACTTATAATTTATCGACTAATGCTTGCTGACAGAGTTTTAAAGTGGTGGGATAAAAATAAAAATGGTTGGACACGTCTTAATGCAATTAAAGAAGCACTTTCAAGTATTGACGAACAAAGACAGAGTCTTGCATTAAGATATTTACGTTTTGGCAAAACAGATTGTGCTGGATTAACACTTGAAAATTATAAAGAAGAAATAAAACCAATAATTAAAAAAATTAAACGAAGTAAAAATGAAAATGCAGAACAAGCAAAATATTTACTTGAGGATAATGAATATTATTGGTTCAAATCAAAGACAGAAAGATAGTAGCTATGATATATTCTTCAAAAATAACCACATAGAAACATAAAACCAAATGATTTTGCGTTGAAATTAGTTGTTTACCTATTCGTATTTTCAACTAATCTTTACAAGTCATCATTGCTAAAACTATGTTTCTATGTGGTTAAAATAAATTTGAACAACATTTATAAAATTCTATTTTCGATACAATTTTTCTTCACTCTTCTACGCCGTTAATCAGAGCATTGTACCGAAAAATCACTTTAATTAACGCCTACTACAGTTCCTACTTTTCCTGAGAATCCACCAAGGATTCCTTTTTTAATTTCTGCCATAATTGCAAGTTTTTATTGTTAATATTCATAAAGTTAGCAACAGAAACAACACCATTTACAAAAACACAATTTTGTGCCCGCATTTGCCCTGCTCTGCCCGCATTTGTCCACTTTTGTCCAGTTGCTTTTTACACAATAATAGTAATATAACAAAATAAAAACCTCGCTAACCTCCTATTTATAAGAGCTAGAGAGAAGTTGAATTTTTGGTCAATTTTGGTCTTGTTCGACCATTGTTCGACCATTGTTCGACGAATCTTCGGAAAAACGGCATTCTCGTCGAAGAACGGTCGAAGAAAACACGAACAAAAGTGGGAGGAAATTGAAATTGTAAAAATAAAATGATGCAAGAATACTTTGTTTCGCTATCCATACATTCATTATTACATTCTACATTAAATTATTTCGTGATACATGAATATTGTTTTTATAAATATCTTATTTACAAAAAAATAATTATATTTGCTTCTAATTTTACGAAATGCAGATATAGGTGATTTTTTACGAAACAAAAGCTAGATCAGTTTCGTGAAAAAACAATGTTAGTGGCAATGCCAACACAACGCAATGAATAATGAAAATTGAATTAAAAAAGATAAGTAGAATAGAATATAACAATGACCCAAATCGATACGAATTACGAGATGGACAAGAAGTTAATGCTCCATTATGTCCATACGGAAACCACTATAAATGGATAGGATTTGACTTAAAAACTAATGAATACGTTAGATATACTAAATCTGTGTTTAAATTACTTATAAACAAAATGAAAAATGAATAATCAAAAATACGGCATTGAAGGACTTTTCGCTCCAGAACTGGAAAGATTTAAATGGGTAGATTCTTATGGCATAGATACAGAACCTATACAACTTTCAAATTACAGAGGGAAATTTATTGTATTGTATTGCTTCCAAAGTTGGTGTCCAGGTTGCCATAAAATTGGCTTGCCTTCTTTACAACAGATGGTTTCAGCATTGAAAAATAAAGAATCTATTAGATTCTTTGCTATTCAAACAGTCTTTGAAGGGAAAAGTCAAAATACTTTTGAAAAGTTGAAAGAAACACAAAGGCAGTATAAACTAGAAATTCCTTTTGGGCAAGATGAAGGAAACGAAAATACACAGAATGTTTCTAGCGTAATGTATCATTACAGAACAGGAGGAACGCCTTGGTTCATATTTATAAACCAAAAAGGAGAAGTGGTATTCAATGATTTTCATTTGAATACTGAAAAAGCAATTGAATTTTTACAAACAATTAAATAAGTTTTATATGCAAAAATGGATAGATGTAATAAGATTAGCAAATAACGGCAATCTTAAACCAGACGAAAGAATAGAAAAATCGGAAGAAGAATGGAAATCTCTTCTTACCGAAGAACAATTTTACGTAACTCGTAAAAAAGGAACAGAAAGAGCTCACAGCTCCGAAATGTGTAATTTATTTGAGCCAGGCAAATATGCTTGTATTTGTTGTAATACTATGCTTTTTGACAGCGAAGAAAAATTTCAAAGTGGCACAGGGTGGCCAAGCTTTACACAACCAATAAAAGAGAATGTAATCAATTATATCAAAGATGTTTCTCATGGTATGTACAGAATTGAGGCAACTTGTAGTACTTGCGATGCACATTTGGGACATGTATTCCAAGATGGTCCTATGCCAAGTGGATTACGGTTTTGCATAAATGCTGTTGCCTTGAATAAAGTAAAATCTGATGAGAGAAAAATTACATTTGGGGGTGGTTGCTTTTGGTGTACAGAAGCTATGTTTCAACAATTAAAAGGAGTTGTGAATGTAGAGAGTGGTTATAGTGGTGGCGAAATTATCAATCCTACTTATAGAGAAGTTTGTTCTGGAACTACGGGTCATGCGGAAGTAATTGAAATTACTTATTTACCTTCTGAAATTAGCTTTGAAGATTTAGTGAAAATCCATTTAACTACTCACAATCCTACGACTATAAATAAACAAGGTGCTGATAGAGGAACACAATACCGTAGCATTATTTTTTACAGAACCGAAGAAGAAAAAATACAAGCATTAAAAACAATAGAAGAGGTTCAATCTGCCTACGATGATATGATAGTAACAGAGGTAAAAATGTTTGAACATTTTTATAAGGCGGAAGCAAATCACCAAGATTATTACAATCGCAATAGCGAAGCTGGATATTGTACTGCAGTAATAAATCCAAAACTAGATAAGTTGAAAAAAATGTATAAGGACAAATTAAAAAGATGATGAGCAAACTTTAATGAATCTTTTTAAGAATAAAATAAAGAATGGAAAATAATCTTGATAAAAATGCAAAATGGCTACTCATATTTGGAGTTGTTTTTACATTTTTATTCCCATTATTACTTCCAATACTCGATAAAACGGGTATAGGAAGCTATGGTGTTGTTGGAGATGCTATCGGAGGTATTACCAACCCTATTTCTCAACTTATAGGCTCCATACTCTTATATTTAGCTTTGAAAGCACAACTTTCAGCTAACACAATTGTTCAAAATCAAATAGAACAAGACAACCAAAAAGAGCAAGAGCAGCATAACATTGAACAAATACAGGTTTTCTATTCATTTTTTCAGGATACGTTTAAAAATTTCAGTTACGAATTTTCAAATGAAGACAGAAAGCAACTTTTGTATGGACGAAGAGCCATAAAATGCTTTTTAAATGATTTGGAACAAATGAAAGTAGATATTCATAGTACAGACGATGTGCTTATGTATGATGGTGTGAGAGAATTATTGAGTATTTTGAAAAGTGCAGAAGAATTATTCAATCGCATTGATACTATTTCTTCAAAATCACAACATATTTTATTTTATAGAACTCTTTTGCAACACGAATTATTATTCAATATTTTTCCTTATCAAGACCTTGATGACGATATTAATATTAAAACTGGAAAATGCACTATTTGTGCAGAAGCCCACTCATATTATCCACCTGTAATATTTGAAAAAATTAAATTTCTAGAATCTAAATTTATATAAAAAATGGCAACAGTAATCAAAATTAAAAACATTGAAGAAGGCTACCAAAGTATTATTACTAATGGTAAGCACACTATTATTGGTGACGAACCTATCGCAAGCAAAGGAACTGACTTGGGGCTGGCACCTTCTGAATTAATATTAAGTGGATTAGCGATGTGTAAAGTTGGCACAGTACGCTTCATTGCCCGAAAGAATAATTGGGAAGTTGGCAATGTAACAGCCGAACTTGTACAGGAAGTAGCACGAGGAGAAGGTGGACTAAAAACCACTATCCAAATAAAAATGAATATAGAAGGTAACCTTACTGAAGAACAAAAAGATGAGTTGATAAAACAGGCTGACCGCTGTTATATACACCGCTTACTAAATGGAGAATGGGATATATTGCCAATAATGCTTTGATTTATAGGCACTGCCACTAATAACTAAGCTTTCGTCTTGCCCGGAGGGCTAGAGATGAAAGCCCGTTGAACGGAACCGGAGTAGCTTTATGTATTATGGGGTTTTCGAAATGTGGCTTTAAGATATACAAGCAGTAATTTTAGGATTACTGTTTTTTTTGTGGTTGAAGTTGTATTTCTTCATGCGTTTTGGCTGTTTTTTTGTGCTTTAAACACAAATTCCCTTACCCGTAAAAGTTAATTCACAGAAGCAAGTTTGTTTCCGATAAGATACTTTTCTGGCGGACCTCTTTGTCCAAAAACGTGCAACGTAACCAGATTCCCCACTTTACAACAATAACATTTTCGATGTTGTGTTTTAGGCTCTACTAATGCTCGCGCAACGTGTAATTCTTCTTGTAACTGCTGTAGTTTGCCACGTTTCCAACTGCTGCTTAAAATTCCGTAGTGCCGTATGCGAACAAATCGTTTTGGTAAAACATGCAAGCTAAAACGGCGGGCGAATTCTTCGTTTTTTAATGTGAGTTGCTTGGTTTCACTTCCGTCTCTATAATCTTTATAATTGATAGTAACTTCTTGATGGGTTACATTTGTAATGCGATGGTTGCTAATGGCTACCTTGTGGGTATATCTACCCAGATACTCAATCACTTGTTTTGGGCCGCCAAATGACCGTTTGGCATAAACAACCCAATGCTTTTCAAACAAACTTTCTAAGATGTGCCCCTCGGCAAGCTTTTCTTTGCGTAACAACGCTACATATTTGGCTCGAAAAACCTTACTTAATGCTTTTACTGCAAACAAGTATTTATCGGTTTTTATTTTTCGTCTCCACTTGCCATTATTATCAATTCCGCCGCCTGGAACAATGCAATGCAGATGCGGATGCAAACTTAAATTTTGGCCCCAGGTATGTAAAATAGCAATCATGCCCAATTGCAAACCTTCGGTTTTGCCAAATTGAGATAAACTAGCCCACACAGATTCAAACAACAAGCGATAAATAATTTGCGGATGTGAGATCGTTAAACCGTTAAGCGTATCGGGCAAAGTAAAAACCAAATGATAATACGAACAAGGCAACAAATCTTGCGCGCGTGCCTGTATCCATTCTTCGCGTTTGTGTCCCTGACATTTTGGACAATGCCGATTGCGGCAGCTGTTGTAACTAATACTGATGTTTCCGCAAGCATCGCAAGCATCTACATGACCGCCCAACGCTGAAGTTCTGCACAACGTTAATGCCCTTAACGTTTTCTCTTGATGAACGGTAAAGTTTTGGTTGGATAAATCTACTTTTTGCAATACATGGGCTACTTCCCACTGCGGCTGCATAAAGCAAAAACGGTATCAAGTGGACTGTGTACTTTTTGTTGCTCCAATTGGCAAACATGTAAATATTCCATAGTGGTCTCCACCCGTTCATGCCCCATCAATTTCTGAACTTGAAGGATATTTACGCCATCTTCTAATAAATGCGTGGCATAGCTATGGCGCAAAGTATGCGTGTGCACATCTTTTAAAATACCTGCTTTTTTACTGATAGATTGAACTGCCCATTGAACACCGCGTTGACTGTAACGAGAATCAAAACCCTTGGCATCTTTCGTGTTTCCTGTAAATAAAAAAGTAGTGGGATGTTCGGCTGAAATATATCTTTTTATTCCCCGTATCAAATGATCAGATAAAGGAACATATCGATCTTTTTTTCCTTTACTTTGAACGATATGAAGTTGTTTTCGATCGAAATCTAAATGCTTTAATTCTATGTTCCGAACTTCCATACAGCGTAAACCACAGCCGTAAATCAAGCCAATTAAAACACGATGTTTTAGCAGTTCTGCACTTTGAAGCATCTTCCAAATCTCTTCTCGACTTAAAACAACAGGAAGCTTTTTCTCTTTTGGAATCGATGGTAAATGAAGATAATCGTAAGGAAGATTCTCTGTTTTTAAAAGAAATCGAAGTCCGTAAACCGTATGTTTAAAGTATGATTGCGAAGGACTTAAAGAACGTTGCTGCAGTTCAAATAAGTAATCTTTAACCTGCTCGGGATGTAATTCCGTAGGAAGAATTCCAAAATGCAACGCCATTGCCGCCACATGCCGAGAATAATTCTCGAAAGTACGCTGGCTTCTGCCTAAAATGGAAATATTTCGCTGAAAACGTTGCAGAAGTTCAGAAAAACCCGTAATTTCACTACAAGCGCGATTAATGTATTTGTTCGCTCTTAATTCCTCCGGAGATTTTTTTTAGTTACCATAGTATCAATTGTTTAATATTAATATACTAAGGTACGAAATCATCGCAGCGAAAGCTACTGGAGGTTTAGTTCAACATCGGCATGCTAAAATGCTGGTTTTTTGTTTGAATATAAGTTTATTGCTTTCTTACCTCCAAAAGCTGTCTATATTAGTATTTTTTGTAAGTTTACAAATAGTGGAATAGCATCGGCTTCGTTTGGTCTGAACTTGAACATTCGTTCAAATTAAGCCCGCACTTCGCCAATACTTTTTCCGTTAGGCGACATTTTAAAACTATCCGATGAAATCAAAAGTTATTATAGTTCAAATCATTTTTCTCATCATTTTAGGATGTAAATCACAAAATATAAATCAAGAAAAAGGTGTTCCCAAACATCTATTAAATTGGATAGATGGAATAAATACTCATGATTCTAACACGATTAAAAATCTGTATGATTCAAAATCAGTTAAAATTATTTCGCCTGATAATTTTATCGAAAGTTCTAATGGAATTGCAAATTACTATAAAACTAAAAAAGAGAAAATAATATCTATTGAATCACTATTTAGCTCCGAAGCTAGCAACAAAAGGAAAATAAATTACGAAATTGTTAATTATAAAACTAACAAACGAAAAAATTTTATAGAATTAGTGATTTGGAAAATAGAAAATGATAAAATAATTAGAGAGTTTGAATTTACTAAAGAAAGTAATTTAAATTCAAAAGTTATTGACACTACAAAAATAAACGAAAGACGTAAATTATGGATAGAGCTTTGTAATCAGAATAATTCTAACAATTTGGTTAGAGAGCTTTATAGCAAAAACAGTATCTATTATAACCACAAACCAATAATAAAAGGGACAGAAAAATTAATAAAGGAATACAGTTATATGGATAACAAAAATTATCACTTAAAGTTAGAGCCATTAATTGTAAAACCAGTGAATAAAAATTTGGTATTTGAAATTGGACAATGTGCAGGAAGTTATAATGGAAAATATATTCTTGTTTGGGAAAAAGATGTGAATGGAATATGGAAAATTATTATTGATTCTAATATATAAAAAAACGTCGCCTAACATTGGTAACTGTTGCACAACTCCAA
>NZ_DJBB01000030.1:0-11242 GCF_002429865.1 Empedobacter sp. UBA5987 | reverse complement strand
CGTTTGATAATGCACAACGGGTTTATTAAATATATTACCATTTGTTGCAAAAAAGTATTTGATAGAAAAATTAGACTAGATAACTACAATAATAATCAAATCCTCCAATTGATTTTATTAACCGGAGCGTTGTTTAAGTTCATTTTATGGATATGTAAAAGGTAATTTTGAAATTAAAATTTTGGATGATTGTACGTCGAAAAAGTAATTAGAAGTTATTAAATTATAATTTCTAGATGCTAAAATTATTACTTCAAGTAAATATCAAGATAAAATAAAAACTATTGAGGATAATATTTTAAAGAATAATAAAATTGAGGGTTTTACAATTCCAAGAGATTTGTGGTTTAATGAAGTTAAATCTTCGTCAGATTATGTTTTGGAAACGGAAGATGATGTGTGATAGTTTTCCGATTCAATCAATATCTATGAGGTTGTAAACGAAATGAAATCTTTTTCAATTCCGTTTTTAAAGTTTGTTTGGTTAGGAAATTATTCGGATGATAAAAATCTGATAATAGATAAATTATAAAATAACCTAAATCAAGCTCAACCTCAAAAATTATTCACCTCAAATAAATTTGTGATGGATTTGTTTATGTATAGTAAATAGAAATTTTTTACAATTTTATATAAATTAGGTTTGGTTGAAAATAAAACTAAACTAAAAATATTGGTATTTGAACTCTATTTAAATGGGGCTGTACCAAAAAGAGTATTAGCTTTCGATTTGGGAAGATGCGAAAGGTAAAGTGTATGAGAAACAACACTTAGAAATGCAGCTGCATTGTATCTAAATAAAAATGCAATTTTTGCAAGAACCAATCAAGAAGTTTTTAAAACAACTTTAAAATTATCTGCAACAGGTTCATATCACGCGTTTAGAAATCATTTTGATGTAAATCGAATGAATTATATGTTGAATAAAGATTGGTTAAATAACAATTTTGATTCTATGCAAAATTATTCAAAAGATTTTTCTGATGATTATATCAAATCTTTTTTTGATAAAGAAAAACATCCTGATGCCCAATATGATGAATGGTTTAAATGGGCTGAAAAGTTTCGTCAACAATACAGAAATTTAGGAGCGGAAGTCGATAATTAAAAATACAATTCCACAAAAAAACCTCAATTATGTTGAGGTTTTTTTCTATAAAGATTAATCTTATTCTTGAATTAAAAGTCGGAATCCTTCACCGTGAATATTCACGATTTCTACTGCAGGATCTTTCTTTAAATACTTACGTAATTTTGCAATATATACGTCCATAGAACGCGATGTAAAGTAATTATCATCGTGCCAAATACGTGTTAAGGCAATCTCACGAGGCATTAAATCGTTTTTGTAAACTGCCAATAAACGTAACAATTCGTTTTCTTTTGGCGAAAGTTTTTGTGATTTACCATCGTAAATTAATTGTCTCAATTTTGCATTGAAAGTAAACTTACCAATTTTGAAATCTTCTTGTTCAAATTTTTCTTCTTCGCCAGAATTACGTTGTAAAACAGCTTTTATTTTGTACAATAAAACTTCCGAATCAAATGGTTTTAAGACATAGTCGTCTGCTCCAATTTTGTAACCATTCAAAACATCCTCGCGCATGTTTTTCGCTGTTAAAAATATAATTGGTTGTTCACTTTTTAGTTCTTTGATCTCTTTTCCTAATGTAAAACCATCTTTTTTAGGCATCATTACATCAAGGATGCATAGATCATAATCACTTTCTTTAAATTTGGCAAGACCGTCCTCACCATCGATTGCGTGCGTTACGTCAAAATCGTTTATAACCAAATAATCCTTTAATACACTTCCGAAGCTTGGATCATCTTCTACTAAAAGTAATCGTTGTTTATCACTCATTGATCTATGATTTTAGAGGAATTTTAATGAAAAAAGTACTTCCTTTTCCTGCTGAACTTTCTGCCCAAACCTGTCCGCCGTGAAGCTGAACGATTTTTTTGACATAAGCCAACCCAAGTCCATGACCTTTTACATTGTGTATATTTCCCGTTTCTTCTCTATAAAATTGTTCAAATATTTTTTTCAGAACGTTTTGCGACATTCCCATTCCTTTATCAGAAATTTCAATTAAAAAATTGTTGTCTTTGTTGTATGTTTTTACTCTAATCTCTGGTGTGTTTGGAGAGTATTTTCGAGCATTATCCAATACATTAATAACGATATTCTCTAAATGGAAGGGATCTCCTTTTACAAATGATTGTTCTGCGTTGTATTCCTCAAATATTGTACCATTTCTTTCTTCTACAATAAATCTTATCGGCTCAACACTTTTTTGTACAATACCATTCAAATTTACTTCCTGAAAATTCATGTCCATTTGATTGCGATCAAGCTTCGACATTCGTAAGACCATCTCAACGTGAGCATTCATACGTTTGTTTTCTTGTTTGATCAAATCGGCATAATATTTCACCTTTTCGGGATCAGTAAATATCTTTTCATTACGCAATGCATCAGACGCAATATTAATGGTTGCAATAGGCGTTTTGAATTCGTGCGTCATATTATTGATGAAATCTGTTTTGATTTCCGAACTCTTGCGTTGCAATTGCATATAATAAATTGACAAGGAGAAAACCGTAATAATAATCATGGTTAAGATAAATGTCAACGAAATAACTGGAACGGTTGGTGCAATAATGGCTAAATTTCGGTTAACAAAATTTGCTGCCAAATAATATTCGATATGATCCTTTCTATCCAAAAATAGCGGAACCATAAACTCAATTTTATTGCGATCGAAATCTTTTGATTTGACATTTGTTTCTGTCGAATCTTTTTTCAAAACTGCCAAAATTGGCATTGCTTGGTGAATTCCTCTGTTGCGTAATTCGTTTTTCAAAATAGAATCTAGCATCGCATAATTCACACGTTTGTCGATTGGCGTAGAACCAGCGTCCCAACGTGCAGCACTTTCCAATGTAAATGTTCCGTCTTGTAAAGCGTGTTCAAAATTCAGATTAAGATTCGGAATTCCTCTTGCAGAAGAATCTTTGTCTATTTTGAAAACGCGTTCTTGCGAATAAATATTCGCTTTCGTTAAGCTGTCATTGTATTTTCCAGATGATGGCAACATCGATTTTTCGACTACATAGCGCGTTACATAAGCGTACGTTACACCAAGCGAATCTTTGATGACTTGATTGGTTACAACTTGCGGTTTATCTTTATTTGATTTTAAATCAGATTGTATATTATTGAATTTCTTATAATAACGCTCTAATTCGTTTTTGTTTATTTTCTCTGTTGTATAATTCATCGCTTGGTACACATTGTTGTTAAAACTGTCTGTACCATTCTGAATTGTTAAGTTTAGCCAATAGAATTGAATAATTATCAATCCTATAAGCGCAACACTCATGATAACGATTAAGATTTTATAAAATCCTTTTTTCATTTATTTTTTATTGAATGATTAAAAATAGTTTAATCTTTTCTAATTTCTATCTTTTTGTTAAAATTTGGACGATTAAATCATTTTTTTGATTTTGATAAACGTTTCTTCCACTTCATTTTTCAAGTGAGCTAAATCGCCATTATTATCAATGATAAAATCTGATTTAGCAATTCGTTCTTCGTCCGAAATCTGATTGTTTATTCTTGCAAGAATTTCTTCTCGTGATAAACCATCTCTTTCTATAGTTCGTGCAATTCGCGTTTCTATATCAACCACTACACTTATCACAACATCGCAATCTTTATAACTACCACTTTCTATTAAAATAGCAGCTTCTTTCATCACAATATCCGATTTTTGAGCTTTTTTCCAATTTTCAAAATCTTGGAAAACTGCTGGATGAACAATTGAATTTAATAGCTTCAATTTTTCATTATTCTGAAAAACTTGTTTTGATAGATATGGTTTATTCAAACCATTTTCATTGTAAGCTTCTTCACCAAAAGCTGCAATAATTTTAACTTTTACTTCAGAGTTTTCATTTTGAATCGTTTTGGCTCTTGTGTCAGAATTATATACCGGAATACCTAATTCTTCGAAGAATTTTGCTGCTGTACTTTTGCCAGAGCCTATTCCGCCAGTAATTCCTGCTACAAAAGGTTGGTTGTTTTTCATGGTTTGAAGTTAAAAAAATGCCGAAGAATAATTCCTCCGGCAATCAGTTAAATATATGTTAACCTTAAACTTAGTTTTTTTCTTCAACTGCTTTTTCTGATTTGTCAGTCGTTTTTGAATAACGTGCAGCAGTTAATTCGCGAGAAATTGCAGCTTTTTCGAATTTAATTTTTCCAGCTCCAGTTTCGATGATAACAGCGTCGTCATAAATTTCGTTGATTTTCCCGTGAATACCAGAAGTTGTTACAACTTGATCACCACGTTTGATATCCGTTTGAAATTGTTTTTCTTGTTTCGCTTTCTTTTGTTGAGGACGAATCATGAAAAAGTACATAATTACGAACATCCCTCCGAACATCAAAAGCATAGACATTCCTCCGCCTTGTGCACCAGCTTGTAAAAAGATTGTTTGAATCATTTTTATATTTTATCGATTTAATACTTATTGTCCAAATGCTTGTTGTGCATTTTGATCATTTGCAGTAGCTCCAACAACGTTTGCAGAAATGTCAAATTTCTCGTGACCATTTGTTGTGTTCGTTACTAAAGTTACTGTTTTTTGTTGTTTACCGTTCATGTTTCCAGCTGTGTACACAACTTTGATAGAATCTGTAGCTCCTACTGCAATTGGAGTAGAAGGAAATTCAGGAACGGTACAACCACAAGTTGCAGACGCATCGCGAATAACTAATGGAGATTTACCATCGTTTTTGAACTTGATATATGTTTCTACTTTATTGTTAGCTTTTACATCTCCAAAATCGTGATTTGCTTCTGCTAATGTTAAAACTGGAGCTGTAGCTGGATCTACAACATTTTCAGCTTGTTGAGCTGTTTCTTCTGCTGTAAAATTGTCGCTAGCTTTTTTCTCTCCACAAGAGCTGATTGCGAATGATAATGCAAATGCACCTAAAATAAATAATTTACTTTTCATTTTTATAATTATTTGTCTTAGTCAAAATTAAGAAAAAATAGTGATTATAATAAACCTCTACCGTATTTTGGTAAATTATTATTGTCTTTTAACTCTTTTAATGTTTTATCTAAGATTCCGTTAACAAAAACACGCGATTTTTCTGTCGAATAACTCTTCGCTAATTCCACATATTCGTTGATTGTAACTTTTGCAGGAATATTTGAGAAATATAAAAATTCTGTC
Organism: Empedobacter sp. UBA5987; assembly: GCF_002429865.1. Lineage (NCBI taxonomy): Bacteria > Pseudomonadati > Bacteroidota > Flavobacteriia > Flavobacteriales > Weeksellaceae > Empedobacter > Empedobacter sp. UBA5987. The sequence continues at coordinate 5,986 of NZ_DJBB01000030.1, read as the reverse complement.
AAAGCCATTTCTAAAATAATCAAATCGATTGTCGCAATACGATCTAATTCCCAGTTTTGAGCTTTTTCGTCAATGATTTTTCTTGTTTCTACTTGGTGACGAATAGTTTTACGGAATAATTCTTCAGTAAATTTTTTGTCATCTAAATCTTTGTAAACTTTGAACAAAGAAATCAACGGAGAACTGTTTTGACGGAACGATTTTATCGTTGTGTGTACCATCGCATTTGCAATATGTACATCGTCTGCCCACGTGATCTGAATTCCTTCTAAGTAATCGTGCAAATCTTCATATTCAGCAATAAATTCTACGAAAAAGTTCAAGATAAATTCTTTGTCTTCTTCAAAAGAATGTTTGTCGCTGCTCATGTACGTTTTGTACAATTCGCTTTCTGTCAAATTTTTAAAGATATTGTTTGGATAAGAATCATAAATATCCCAAAGTAAAAATTTGTTGTCATTTGAATAACGAGATAATTCAAGATTTTGTTCAATAATTTTGAATATTTTATTCTGAACAAATTTTAAATTTGGATTTAAATCTTCTTGGGTTGGAAAGTTTTTTGATTTTGCAAGTTCAATTTTATGCTCTGCAATGTCCTTTTGAACTTTAATCAAATTTAGGAGATAAATGTACAAATCATAGATTTGATCGATACTTTTCATCATATTTTTCTCGACCGCTCTTTCTTCGCCTTCAGTTCCTAAACTATTGTAAGCATAGATATTCTGCATTACTTTTTCGCGTAGTTGTCTTCTTCCCAACATAATTTCAATGATATAACGTCTAATAAATTGATGCAAAGGTAAAAAAAAGAATGTAATTTTGTTTTGTGAAATCATTACAAAAGTTAAATAAATTTTTATGGAAGTATAAATGGAGAATATTTTTGGGCTTCATTTTTACGATTTGTGCCAATTGGGTGCAGGTTTATTCCGTTACATATATTAGAGAAGCGATTAATACAGTTGAAGAATTGCTACGAAATTTTAAGAAAGAAGGAACAGATAACCTCGATCTTTTGAAAGATGGTTTGATGTATGCCAGTTTGGCTTTTTTCTTTTTTAAAGTTTTGGGAGGAGTTTTGACGGTTGGTACACGACAAATGATTATTGTGGCTTCGCGTTATATTGAGTTCGATTTGAAAAATGTGATTTACGATAAGTATCAAAAATTATCGTTGTCCTTTTACAAAAAACACAAAACGGGCGATTTGATGAATCGTATTACCGAAGATGTCGGATTGGTGCGTATGTATCTTGGACCTGGAATTATGTATCCAATTGATTTGGTATCGCGAGTTGTGATCATTGCGTATTTTATGTTGCAAATTGATCAACAATTAACGCTTTATACATTAGCTCCATTACCGATTTTATCATTGTTAATTTATAATGTTGCACGAAATATTAACAAGAAAAGTAAGCGCGTACAAGAACAACAATCTACGATTTCGTCATCTGTACAAGATACTTTTGCTGGAATTCGTGTGATAAAATCATTCAATTCGGAAGAATTTATTAAATCTAAATACGAAGTAGAAGCAGACGAATATCAGAAACGTGCGCTTAATTTAGCTCAAATTCAGGCAGCCTTTGGCCCTTTGATGGTTGTTGTAGTTGGTGTGAGTAATTTGGTGATTTTGTATTTGGGAGGAGTAAAATATATAGAAGGAACAATGGATATTGGTTCTATTGCACAATTTTTCCTTTACCTAAATATGTTAATTTGGCCATTTACTTCGTTGGGTTGGATTACAATGGTTGTGCAGCGTGCGGAAGCATCAATGTTTCGTATCAACGAATTTTTGAATGCTGAAACTGATGTGAAAGAAAAACAATTAGTCAATCATGAAGTAGAAGGAACAATCGAATTTAAAAATGTGACGTATATCTACGAAAACACAGGAATTAAGGCGTTGGATAATGTTTCGTTCAAAATTAATAAAGGTGAAACTTTAGCGATTCTTGGAAAAACAGGTTCAGGAAAATCGACAATTGCTTTGTTAGTTGCGCGTTCGTTGGAACCAACTTCTGGTGAAATTTTGATTGATGGTAAAAATATTCATGATATTAATGTAGAATCTATTCGAGAAGAAATTGGTTATGTTCCGCAAGAAGCTTTCCTTTTCTCGGATTCGCTAACCAATAATATTTTGTTTGGTTCTGACGATACAGATGAGCAAACGGCTGAAATTTTTGCGAAGAAAGCTGTTGTTCATGATAATATTGATCGATTTAAAGAACGTTACGAAACAGTTGTTGGTGAACGCGGCGTTACGCTTTCTGGAGGTCAAAAACAACGTGTTTCTATAGCTCGTGCATTGGTAAATGATCCGAAAATATTAATCTTTGATGATAGTTTGTCTGCTGTAGATACCGAAACCGAAGAACAAATCTTGAATAATTTATCTTCTGAGATTAATGGTAAAACAACCATCATTATTACGCATCGTGTGTCTTCTGCAAAGCGCGCTGATCAGATTTTGGTTTTAGAAGATGGTCATGTTTTAGAAAATGGTTCGAACAGCGAATTATTAAATAAGCATGGTTATTATTATGAATTGTACAATAAACAACTGCTAGATTAAGTTTATTTATATAGTTTTAATAAAATAATAGAAAATAATTGTTTAAAACGTTGTTATTTTCTTAATTTTTTTTAGATTTGTTAGGAAACATTTAACAATTAAACTCTATTTAGACTTATGAATGATTTTGAAAACCAAGAAAAGGTGGATGCAGAAGGAGTCTTTTCAAAGGTATTAAGGGCTGGAAGAAGAACTTATTTTTTCGATGTCCGCGAAACAAGAGCAGGGGATTATTACTTGACGATTACTGAAAGTAAAAAAAATACGCAGGAAGATGGAAATGTGTATTACAAAAAACATAAAATCTACTTGTACAAAGAAGATTTTGAAAGTTTCAAAGATATGTTAGACGAAACGACCGATTTTGTTTTTGCTCAAAAAGGACAAGAGGTAATTTCGGAAAGACATCAGAAAGATTTTGATCCAAAAATTAAAGTTGTGGGTAAAGACGAAACGCAAGTTGAATCTTTTACCAATATCGATTTTGACGATATATAGACTTTACTAAATATGCGTAAAAAGAAACCTCCGCTCAATAACTTGAGCGGAGGTTTTTATTTGAATTTTATAGAATTAAAACATTTAGAGACTCCTCCTAATGTCGGAATGACATTGTTTCGAAATTAATTGATAAACAAAAAGCTAGTTTTAGTTGTCATATTGAGTGATTTTTCGATTTGATAGAATAAGTAAGTTGTATTGAAGCAGCAGCTTGAAAGAAAATTTATTTTATTTTAAATTCGGTGCTGTAACGAGTGCCTTTACTATTCATAATTTCAAAGATAAAGATTTAAAAATCAAACTCTATTTTGTCTACGTAAAGTTAGCAACTCCAAAGAGTATCTGCTATTAACTATTGATAAAAGTAAGTGAGCTCACGCGTTGTATATGTAATTTACATTTAGTGAGTGTTCGTTATCAACCTCACCTTATGGGTGTACAATCACCCTCAAAATTATATTGTTTTGAGAATTCAATCTCTATTAATTTCTCAATCAAAGTTAAATACAAACTAAACTTTTTTAATATTCAAATTCAATTTTTTGACTATTATTTATGAAATAACAAGCAGAGCCGTTGTATATGTTGTTTACATTTAGTGAGTGTTCGTGACCAACCTCACCTTATGGGTGTACAATCACCCTCAAAAATTATAATTTATGCTATAATAAGCTCTATTCCTGCTTTATCAGCTTTGTATTTTATTTTGGTCATCAGTTCATAATAACTCCAATTCCTCAGTACAAATTCTTCTTCTTTGGCTATTTCTATCTTTTCTTCTTGATCCAATAATATAAGTGTTCCTGCTTTATTATTGATGCAAAAATCAATTAACTTTCGACTGTAAACATGTAATCGATTATGCACGTAATTACGTTCTAATTCACTCATTTTTTCTAACGCTTTTAGTTTTCTCGTTCTTCCTTTGCCCGATTTCGCATAGGTTACTCCTGCTTGGGTTCGTTTACGGGACGCTTGTATCGCTAATCTTCTATACAAAAACTCTTCTTTGGTTCCGATAGAAAGCCGAGATTTACCTACTTTTACAACCAATGGATATTCTAATGATAAGGAAGCTTCTGCAATAGTTTCGGGTTGTAATTGATGATTTTCTTTTTCAATTTCAACAACAGCTAACCAAAATATTTTACCTTTTTCTATTTTTATTTGGGACGTACAAAGTTTAACTTCACCATTTACTACTTGTTCCAATAGTTTTTTGTTACCTGTAAAATCTCTTCCTAAATAGGTTTTGAATGGAAGTTGAAACAATCGAAAACAAAAACTTTTTTTCTCGGGATGATAAGATAATTTGCTAATACCTTCCAACCCAAAAGGAAATGCCATATCTCTTTTAAAGTTTTTTAAAGAAGCTTCTCCTCTCCAATATTCTTGGTAATCTTTGTTAAAAGTACTCTGTAGTCTACTATTTAAACACGATAAGATATTCATCGGAATTTCCCCCTTAAAACGATCTGATATCACACGATAAGTGGTATTTATTCGCGAACGTTGTAAGATTCCTGCTTCATCTTTCTTTTCATCAACCAACTTGTGTATAACCCCTTCTGAAAGATACAAGAACTCTTTCACCATCGCTTGTATATACAAATGAGAAACAATCAAATTAGCGGCTTTAAAACATCTGTTTTGCCATCTATAAAGCTTGTCTAATGCCTCTTTGCGTTCTTCTTGAGTTGGTAAATCGATAAGTATTTGTATTTTTCGAGTGAGTATTAAAGTAGATTTCTCCATCATCAATAGTTTAGGGATTGAACTTTATTTTGTTGGGTAAATTTATAGGCGACTATAAACTCATTGTGTACTTCTTTCTGTGACAGTTGTAATTCTTCAGCGATATTGGCAAAAGATTGTTTATGCTCGCTGCGAAGTTTTAAAATCAACGATTGTGTTTTGGTTATTTGATCTTGCTTCTCTACAGTAGAGACTGTTTTGGTTTTAATAATTAACTTATCTTGATGACTTAAAATCTTCTTAAGATCCTCAATAGCACTTTTAATTTCGTTACTTGTTTCAGTTATTCCTCTTCCCATTGCATGAGCAATTGCTTTATACTGAAATCCATGTTTTAAACAGAGTTCTATCAAATGTTTTCTTTCAGTACTTAGTAAGGGTAATACTTTTATAATTTCATCAAAATAGTGCTGTTGCCTTTCTTGTTCGTTTAGGTTTTCTATTACATCAGCTGGATCATATCCAGCTAAATAACTTTGATAATTCTCATAGTTCTCTAATGAATTCACATTTCTAAAAAACTTATTCTTCGGTTTAGCATAATGCGAATAGCAACTGTATTTCATTACAAATCTCAAAAAGAAAAAGATATGATCAGGGGATTCCATCTTCTCTCGATATTCCCAAAGTTTCAGAAACACATCTTGTAACAAACATTCTACTACAAACTCATCCTCAATTATTTGTTTACCAAACCAAAAGATGCGTTTATTATATCTGACATAAATACGTTCCAAAGCAATAGAATTACCTTTTTTTAATAATTCAAATTCTTTTTCTAGCATAATAAAGGTGGTTTTATTTATGTTTTACGTGATACGTATGACGTTCTACGTTTTTACATAGTTTTTAAATTCAACATTAGTTTTAAAAGCGCTCCTTTTCCAGTACATCGCGCCAACTTTGTTTTTGGGAAAGGTGGTTTTTGTTAAGTTTTACGCTCTACGCTTAACGTTTTACGTTATTTTTTTTAGTTTTACGTGATACGTATTAAGTTCTACATTTTTATTTTTATTATATTCAAATTCACTTATAACAAAGAATTTTAGAGTCGACATACGATTTGTAGACGAGCTTCAATTCATTGAAACAAGCGTAAAAAAGATTAGTGAGCGATAGCGAATCATTTAATCTTTTTAG